>NZ_PQTC01000019.1:0-71854 GCF_003850715.1 Enterobacter sp. 301B | reverse complement strand
GATAAAATCAAGGCGTTGCATAGGTCGGGTCTCAGTCCAGGGCATAGCGAGTCTCCTCTTCTATGCCAGTTATAACTGTTACCCATGTATCCGGTCTAAAGTGTTACCCATGTTTCCGGTTCATACCCTTCGCTGACCGGGCCTACAATACTGATGACGACAACCACGGCCAGCTCCGCGCTGGCGACGCCGGTATCGCGATCGTTTTGCGGATGCACGCTGTTACAGACGTCGCTGCGGCGGCTGAAGTAGTGGCAGAAATATTCGATCTGGTCGAGATAGACGTTCGGCGTGCTCACTTCGACGTAAGTCTGTCGAGAGCCAGCGCGTGGCGCGGGTGTGTTAAGCATGGTACGCTCCTGTTGTCTTTTCACTCTCGTGAATCAATTTCAGGCGCGCTGCTTTATCGGAACTGACAATCGCTGTCGCGTTTTGGACACGGTGCGGTGTTTTGCCGGATGGCGGCTACGCCTTATCCGGCCTACGTTCGTAGGCCCGGTAAGCGTAGCGCCACCGGGCAACCCGTGCACAGGGCTAGTGCGCTCCACCGCCCCCGCTACCGGCACCAAACGGTGGTTTGGCAAACCACACCAGCCCCAGCAGGACGATGAAGATCCCCGCCGATATCCAGAAAATCTCGTTTGCCGAGATAATCAGCCCCTGGTTGGTGATCTGCTGGGCAAGCCAGCCGGACGCCTGCTGCTCCGTCATCCCCATCCCCTCAAGCTGGCTATACATCTGCTGAGCGTTAGGGTTGAACGGGTTCACCGCTTCGGTCAGTTGGGCATGGTGCATCGCTTCCCGGTTGGTCCACAGCGTGGTGGTGATCGATGTCCCGATGGAGCCCGCCAGCGTACGGGTGAAGTTCGACAGGCTCGATGCCGCCGCCATCCGCTCAGGCGGCAAGCCCGAAAGCGTAATGGTGGTCAGTGGCATAAAGAAGCACGCCACAGCAAAGCCCTGAATAAACTGCGGCCACGCGGAGGCGCCAAAGTCCATTCCCGGTTCAAACGTATACGCGCGCCAGTAGAAGCACACGGCGTACATGATGAAGCTGAACGTCACCAGCCTGCGCATGTCGAGCTTATGGGCGAAACGGCCAATAATCGGCGACAGCAGAACCGGAATTAACCCCACCGGCGCGGAGGCCAGCCCAGCCCAGGTTGCGGTATAGCCGTACACCTCCTGCAACAGCTGCGGCAGCAGAACAATCGCGCCGAAGTAGAGCATATAGGCGAGGCTGATACAGAGGCAGCCGATGGTGAAGTTTCGCGATTTAAACAGCGAGAGGTCGACTATCGGATTTTCGTCCGTCAGCTCCCAGACAATCAGGAAGCTAATGGCAACCACGGCGACCACCGTCAGCACGATGATTTCCGTAGAGGCGAACCAGTCCAGCTCTTTGCCGCGGTCGAGCATGATTTGCAGGCTGCCGATGCCGACAACCAGCAGTGCCAGCCCGATGCCGTCGATCCGCCGCTGTTCGGTCCGCGTTTCGCGACCACGCAGAGACTGTAGTGTCATCAGCACCACCAGCGCACCGATGGGTACGTTGATGAAGAAGATCCAGCCCCAGTGATAGTTATCGCTGATATAGCCGCCGAGGATTGGCCCGCAAATTGGGGCGACAATCACCGTCATCGACCACAGCGCGAGCGCGATGGAGCGCTTGGCGGGCGGATAGTTGTTCAGCAGCAAACTCTGCGATAGCGGAATCAACGGCCCGGCGACAATCCCCTGGATGACGCGGAAGAAAATCAGCATCGTCAGGCTGCTGGACATGCCGCAAGCCCAGGAGGCCAGCACGAACAGGATCGTCGACCAGAGGAACAGCTTCACTTCACCGACGCGCTTCGCCAGCCAGCCGGTGATGGGAATAGAGATGGCGTTCGCCACCCCGAATGAGGTAATGACCCAGGTCCCCTGGCTCAGCGATGAGCCAAGGTTCCCGGCGATCGTAGGGATCGCCACGTTTGCGATGGTGGAGTCCAGCACCTGCATGAATGTCGCCAGCGACAGCGCAATGGTCATAATGACCAGCTGCGCCCCCTCAAGCGGTTTTTGCGGCTTTTGCTGTTGCATAACGCTCACCTTCGGCTTAACCGGCGTTTGCCTTAACGATGTCATCGATCAGCTTATTGACCGGATCGAGGCTAATTTCACGGGCGTTACTTTCATAAGCTGGCGTGCTGCGCACCTGGCTTGCGAGGATCTGACCGTCGCGGTTGGCGGTATCGACCGTCACCAGCGTGGAAAGGCCAATTCGCAGCGGATGGTCTGCCAGCTGCTTAGGATCCAGCTCGATACGTACAGGCAAGCGCTGTACCACTTTGATCCAGTTGCCGGTGGCGTTCTGTGCAGGCAGCAGGCTGAACGCGCTGCCGGTCCCCATGTCCAGACCGACTACTTTACCGGTGTACTTCACGTCATCACCGTAGATATCGCTGACCACGGTTGCGGTCTGGCCGATACGCATATGCGCCAGCTGGGTCTCTTTGAAGTTCGCGTCCACCCACAGGTTGTTCGCCGGAACGACCGCCATCAGCGGCGTGGTGGTGCTAATTTGCGCACCCGGCTGCACGGAACGACGGGAAACGTAACCGGTCATCGGGCTGACGATTTTGGTACGTTGCAGGGCAAGCCATGCGTTACGCACTTCGGTCGCCGCCTGTTTCACCGCCGGCTGGTTTTCCAGAGAGGTGCCCAGCACCATCGCCTGGTTGGCGTTGTACTGTTGGATCGCCACGTCCAGCTGCGCCTGTGCGCTCGCCACCGCATCGCGGGCGTGCTGCAACTCTTCACGGCCAATCAGGTTGGCGGTGCCGAGAGGAACACGACGCTTGAGGTCGCTCTGCGCCTGGGCCAGGGCCGTTTTCTGCACGTCGATATTGGCCTGAAGCTGTTTGCTGTTGATCATCAGCTGGCGGGTCTGGCGAACGCTGGAGGCCAGCGCCGTCTGTGCTTTTTCAAACGCCTGTTGGGCGTCGGTCGGGTCGAGCGTGACCAGCACATCCCCTTTTTTCACAAAGTCGGTGTTGTCAGCCCAGACTTTCGTCACGCTGCCTGACACCTGCGCCATGATTTGAACCTGATTCCCTGCCACGTATGCATCGTCTGTCTCTTCAACATGACGCAAGACTAAAAACCAATAGATCCCATATGCCACGGCAATAATAATAAAGAGCAAGGTCAGCAGAATAAGGGCGCTCTTACGTTTGCCCTTCTTGTTGACCGGTTGCTGCGGGGGGGTGTTCTCCGCATTTGCGCTCATTGTTGTTCTCCACGATCTTTTTATTTTCACATCGGCTGAGCCGACCTGTTGTCAGAAAGGCCAGCAGTTTCACGTGCTGGCCTGTCAGTTTTTCTTTTGCAATCTGGAATGTTGAGCGGATCGTCGCGTTAGCGCAGCGCCTCAAGAATGACGCCATCTTCATCCATCTGGTCCAGACGGGTGAGCAGCTTGCGAGTAATGTGCTCAAGCTGGTCGCGCTCGGCGGTGCTGAGGGCAGACCAAAGCTGGTGCAGGCAGTTATGCTGCGGTGGCAGCACTTCGCGCAGGAATTCGTGACCTTTCTCGGTCAGTTGCAGATGCAGGCAGCGGCGATCGTTATCGCTCTCACGGCGCTCTATCCAGCCGCGCTTCTCCAGCTCATCAGCAATACGGGTTGCATTGGTACGGGATGAACCCAGCGCGCAGCTCAGTTCAGACGGCTGAATGCTGTGGTTTTCCTGAGACTCAAGCGTAATCAACGCCATAAACAACGTCTCGTTAATCCCTTGCGCTTTCAGCATCTTGTTACGATTTTCCAGCAGCTTACCCTGCATGTGCATGCACAGGCGGGTCAGCAGGATCTCCTGATATGGGAAGTCCTCATGACGACTGGCGCGGAACTTAAGCATTTGTTCAATGGGCGTAAACGAACTATCCATTTTGGGCATAACCTCATTAATTACAGCCGATATAGTAACGATAGTGACAAATAATGTAAATGAATTATTTGTGCGGTTATATCCGCCAAACGTATGTCACCATCAGAAAGCGCCGGGTAAATCCGTGACCCGGTGAGCACAGAAAGTGTGGGGTGTGTACCCGCGAAAGAGGGGATGTGAGGACTGGGGTCTGAACTATTCATGCCGGTAGTAAATATGTCACCCACAGTAAAATTTCTGGGATAAATGATTACCGTTACCTTAACAGATGCAGGCCCCCTTTACACCCCAGGGGGCCCAAAGCAATGTAAAACTTAGTGAATTGCTTCCTGGCGGTGATAGCCGCGCCACCATACCAGCAGAGTTATCGCCGCCACGATGGCGCCGATTGCGCACACGCCCGTCCAGCCCGCATGCTGCCAGGCGGAGGCTGAGATTAGCGAGCCCGCCGCGCCGCCGATAAAGTAGCTGGTCATGTACCCGGCCGTCAGACGGTTACGGGCGTCTGGTTTCACGCGGTAAATCACGGTCTGGTTGGTGATATGTACGCCCTGCACGGTGAGGTCGAGTACCAGAATACCGACAATTAGCGCCAGCACTGAGACGTGTCCGTACCAGATAGCCGCCCATGAGAGCAGGAGTAAAACCAGCCCTGCGGAGGTGGTCATATGCGATTTACCTTTGTCGGCCAGGCCACCCGCCGGGCGCGCGCCCAGTGCGCCAGCCGCGCCTGCCAGCCCGAACAGGCCAATCACGCCTTCTGAGTAGTTAAACGGCGGCGCGGCGAGCAGAAACGCCATCGACGTCCATAAGATGCTGAAGTTGGCGAAGGTGAGACACCCCAGAACGGCGCGTGTGCGCAGGAGTTTATCCCGGGTGAAGAGGCTGAAAACGGAGGCGAGGAGCTGCGGATAGTTCAGGTGATTCTCCTGCTTCACCTTTGGCAGGCCGCGCCACAGGGCCAGCGCCATGATAACCATCAACACGCTTGCCACCCAGTAAACGGTGCGCCAGCCGCCGAGGCTCGCCAGCAGCCCGGCAACGGTTCGCGCCAGCAGGATGCCCAGCAGCAGGCCGCTCATAATAGTGCCAACCACTTTGCCGCGTTTTTCCGGGGAAGCCAACGTCGCCGCGAGGGGAACCAGAATTTGTGCCACCACCGAGAACAGCCCCGTCAGCGCGGTACCGATAATCATCATCGTTAACGACTGGCTGCTGGCGGTGATCAACATCCCGCCTGCGGCCAGCAGCGTCATGGAGACGATAAGCATCCGGCGCTCAAACATATCGCCTAATGGCACCAGGAACAGCAGCCCGGCCGCATAGCCGAGCTGCGCAGCGGTGACGATAAAGCCGGCGGAGCTGGCTGAAAGATCGAAAGCACGCGCGATAGTATCAAGCAGAGGTTGCGCGTAATAGTTGCTGGCGACGGCCAGTCCCGTTGCCACGGACATTAAAAGGATGAGTGCGGGGCTAAGCCCTTGAGTTGTTTTTGTCATTTGTTTCAGGAATCGTAAGTTAAGTGATTATTTTTCCGGAAACATAATAACCAATGATTGTGAATGTTGGGGGATTGTTACGTGGTGGATTGTGCGGTTTAGGTTGGGTGCGGTTTGATCCCCTCACCCTATCCCTCTCCCCAAAGGGGAGAGGGGATTTTATACACCCTCTCCCCTTTGGGGAGAGGGCAGGGTGAGGGGTAGTATTTTTACTTCTGCGCCTCAAGCGCCTCTTTCACCCAGCCATCGAACTGCTGCTGGTGGGCTTTGATCCAGCCATCCACGTGGCCTTTGATATCTGCTTCGGATGATTTACCCGCGTGCATCATCGCGTTCTGGGCGTTAATGTCTGCCAGCGGCAGTTTCATCACCGAGAACAGCTTCGCCGCCGCCGGGTTTTTCTCGGCCCAGGCTTTGTTCGCCACGATATGCATGGTATTCACCGGGAAGCCATAGTTCATGCCGTTTGGCAGTTTGGTGTCGATATCTTTCTGCTCGCCCGGCAGGGAGGAGAAGGGCACCTGCAACCACACCACGTCTTTGCCCGGCTTCAGCACGTCGCTCACCCAGTAAGGCGTCCAGGTGTAGTAGATCACCGGCTTGCCTTCTTTAAAGCGGGCGATGGTATCGGCCATCATCGCAGAGTAATTGCCGTGGCTCACGTCGACGGTCTTCGCCAGATCGAAGGCTTTGTTCTGGTGGTTAATCACCGCTTCACAGCCCCAGCCCGGCGAGCAGCCCATCATGTCGGCTTTGCCGTCACCGTTGGTATCAAAGAGTTTGGCGATCTTCGGATCTTTCAACTGTTCAATATTGGTGATGTGATACTTATCGGCGGTTTTCTTGTCGATCAAATATCCCTGCGCAGCGCCGGTCACAAAGGTGCCTTCGCGGTAGAATTTCTTGTCACCGCCTGCGGCGGCATACATATCGTCGTGCAGCGGCTGCCAGTTCACGGCGGTAAAGGTGGCATCGCCGGAGGCAATAGAGGTATAGCCCACGTTGTAATCCACTTCACTGGCGGTATTCACCGTATAGCCCAGTTTCTCCAGCGCACGGCTGACAATCTGGGTCTGGAAGGACTCTTCCGAAATGGTGCTCTGCACCGGCTGCACGGTAATGCCTTTGCCCGGCAGGTCAGCGGCAACTGCGCTGGTGGAGACAAGGGTCGCAAACGCTGTGGCAAAAAGTACGTTATGTCGCATCGTTGTTCCTTATTTTGTGAATGGGCGGGTGAGTAACCCGACAGGGCCGGTGGTATACCAGCGACGGTTGCCGCGACTGCGTGAATCACGACCGACAGCCTGGGTCAGGCGGTCAAGAATGATGGCGAGGATCACAATCCCGACGCCGCCGACGGTCGCCAGCCCCATATCGAGACGGCCAATGCCGCGCAGTACCATCTGACCTAACCCACCAACGGCAATCATTGAGGCGATCACCACCATCGACAGCGCCAGCATCAGCGTCTGGTTAACACCTGCCATAATGGTCGGCATCGCCAGCGGAAGCTGAACCTTAAACAGCATCTGACGTGGGCTGGCGCCAAACGAGCGTGATGCCTCTATCAGATCCGCAGGCACCTGGTTAATGCCCAGAATGGTCAGGCGAATAATCGGCGGCAGGGCAAAGATAATGGTCACGACCACCCCCGGTACGTTACCGATGCCGAACAGCATCACGATAGGCACCAGGTAAACGAACGCTGGCGTGGTCTGCATCGCATCCAGCAGCGGGCGGATAATTTTTGCGGCCCGGGGGCTGCGCGCCAGCCAGATCCCCATCGGCAGGCCGATCGCCACGCAGAACAGCAGGGCGGTCAGCACCAGCGCCAGGGTGATCATCGCCTGAGACCACGCGCCAATCGCGCCGATGGCAATCAGGGAGATCAGCGTGGCGATCCCCATACCCGCGCTGCCGAACTGCCATGCGATTAGCGAGAACAGGATAATCGCCACCGGCGCGGGCATGCCCAGCATCAGCTGCTGGAAGCCGTTCAGGATGTAATCCACCGGGATGCGGATCCCCTGGAACACCGGACGGAAGTGGGTAACGACCCAGTCGATCCCCTCCGTTACCCAGCTATCCAGCGGGATCAGCGTCTTGTGGAACGGATCCATAATATTGAAATGCTCTGGGGCAGGCGCCGGTGCGCTGTTGAGCCAGTCTGCCGCGCCGCCGCCATCGGCAGGCGCAGGCGTCGACCCCCACGCATCGGCAGATTGCGCCGCGCTGTCCGCTGCTTCAGTGGTGCCCCATGGGTTTGATTGATCAGCCATTGTTTGTCCCCTCGCGATCTAAAGCCTGTAGCAGCATCCGTTTTGAGATGATGCCAATGTACTGTTGTTCTTCACCGACAACCGGCACGGCGCACGGCGCCTGACCCACGTGAGAGAGCAACTCGCTG
Organism: Enterobacter sp. 301B; assembly: GCF_003850715.1. Taxonomy (NCBI): domain Bacteria; kingdom Pseudomonadati; phylum Pseudomonadota; class Gammaproteobacteria; order Enterobacterales; family Enterobacteriaceae; genus Enterobacter; species Enterobacter sp. 301B. Next base: position 64,018 of record NZ_PQTC01000019.1, on the reverse strand, counting down.
AGCGGCGTTTCGGCGTCCACGGCAAGCGGAGCGTCAATCAACGCCGCATCGATTCCCTGGTTTTCGCTCAGGGCGGTTTTCAGGGAGTCGATGGAGACAACGCCGACAAATTTATTGCCGCGTTCAACCAGATAACCGTATTCACGGTCTTCGTCCTGCAACAGCTTCAGCGCGGAGCGCGGACCAAAACCTGGCGTTTTTCGAATAATGCCGTTTGGTGTTCGACGGGCAATATCTTTCGCACTGAATACGTGGCTAATATCCACGCCGCGGAAGAAGGTGCGCACATAATCATTCGCCGGATTATTGAGAATTTCATCCGGTGTGCCGACCTGCACCACTTCACCATTTTGCATAATGGCGATACGGTCGCCAATACGCATGGCTTCATCCAGATCGTGAGAAATAAAAACAATGGTGCGCTGATGTTTGGCCTGTAATTTTACCAGCTCATCCTGCATCTCGGTGCGAATTAAGGGATCGAGCGCCGAGAAGGCTTCGTCCATTAATAAAATATCCGGATTAATCGCTAATGCGCGCGCTAATCCCACGCGCTGACGCATACCGCCAGAGAGCTCATCCGGATACGCATGAGCATAATTTTCCAGCCCGACCTGACGCAGTGCATCAAGGGCTTTTTCCTGACGTTCCTGAGCGGGCGTGCCGGCTAACTCCATGCCAAAGGCGGTATTATCGAGTACCGTCATGTGCGGCATCAGTGCAAATGACTGAAACACCATCGCAATTTTCTTTCTGCGCACCTCGCGGAGTTCCGCGTCTGATATTCTGGCGATATCAACGCCGTCAATCAGCACCTGTCCGCGGGTGGGTTCAATCAGGCGATTGAGAAGGCGAACCATAGTGGATTTACCCGAACCGGATAATCCCATGATGACAAAAATCTCGCCTTCTTCAATGGCCAGACTGGCGTCTTTAACGCCAAGCGATAGCCCGGTTTTTTCCAGAATTTGCTCTTTCGAAAGGCCTTTCTCAATATATTTGAAAGCACGCTGCGGGTGCTCGCCAAATACTTTATAAAGATTTTTCACTTCTAATTTAATTGCCATGCAATAGAGAGTGTCCTGTTATTTGTTTATGTCGATATGATTACCATGGTAAATAGTTAACTGGCATTACCCTAACATACTCAGAATCTGAGACAACCCTGGACCTGCCTGAGGTCGGAATTTTACCACAAGCGAAACGGCTGAATTTCCCATGAATAAAGGGCTGAGGGCGCTTTGAATTTTTCTCAATTTTTTGCTACTGCATGGGAGAATTTCGCCTGAATCGGTGTGATTCAGGCGAATATGAAGGAGAAATTACAGTGTAGTACGTAGTGGAATATTCGGCTGAAAATAATGAAATGTAGAGTTAATTAATGAACGTTAATTCATTCATTAAAAATCCCAGTCCTCGTCTTGCGTCTCCACCGCTTTACCCATCACGTACGACGAGCCGGACCCGGAAAAGAAGTCGTGGTTTTCATCGGCGTTGGGCGACAGCGCCGCGAGGATCGCCGGGTTCACTTCCGCCATTTCCGGTGGGAATAACGCTTCGTAGCCCAGGTTCATCAGCGCCTTGTTGGCGTTGTAGCAGAGGAAGGCTTTTACGTCCTCTTCCCAGCCCGTTCCGGCGTACAGCTCCTCGGTATAGCTCAGCTCGTTGTCATACAGATCCATCAGTAAATCGAGGGCAAAACCTTTGAGTTCCTCGCGTTTTTCCGGGGTGACTTTCTCCAGTCCTTTCTGGTACTTATAGCCGATGTAATACCCGTGTACCGCTTCATCGCGGATGATGAGGCGAATCAAATCGGCGGTATTAGTGAGCTTGCCCCGGCTCGACCAGTACATGGGCAGCCAGAAGCCGGAATAGAAGAGAAAAGATTCCAGGAACACGCTGGCGATCTTCTTCTTCAGCGGCTCGTCGGCCCGGTAATATTCCAGCACCAGATCTGCCTTGCGCTGCAATGACGCGCTCTCTTCGCTCCAGGCGTAGGCCGCGTCCACGTCTCTGGTCTGGCACAGGGTGGAGAAAATCGAGCTGTAAGAGCGGGCATGGACCGCCTCCATAAAGCTGATATTCGACATTACCGCCTCTTCGTGCGGGGTCAGCGCATCACTCATCAGCGCGGGCGCACCCACGGTATTCTGAATGGTGTCCAGCAGCGTCAGGCCGGTAAAGACGCGGATTGTCAGCTGCTGCTCGGCATGGCTCAGGGTTTGCCAGGCCGGAATATCGTTGGAGAGCGGCACCTTTTCCGGCAGCCAGAAGTTGCTGGTCAGGCGGTTCCAGACCTCCAGGTCTTTATCATCCTGAATTTTGTTCCAGTTAACGGCACTTACGCGTGACAGTTTCATCCTTTCTCCTTACAGCGCGCAGGACACGCAGCCTTCAATTTCGGTACCTTCCAGCGCGAGCTGGCGCAGGCGAATGTAGTACAGCGTTTTGATGCCTCTCTTCCAGGCGTAGATCTGCGCTTTATTGATGTCCCGCGTGGTGGCGGTGTCCGGGAAGAAGAGCGTCAGCGACAGCCCCTGGTCCACATGTCTGGTCGCCTCGGCGTAGGTATCAATGATCTTTTCCGGGCCGATCTCATAGGCGTCCTGGTACAGAGCCAGATTCTCGTTAGTCATAAACGGGGCAGGGTAGTAGACGCGTCCGGTTTTGCCTTCCTTGCGGATTTCAATCTTCGACACGATCGGATGGATGCTCGACGTGGCATGATTTATATAGGAAATGGAGCCGGTTGGCGGAACCGCCTGAAGGTTCTGGTTATAGATGCCGTAGTGCATCACATCCTCACGCAGCTGTTGCCACATCTCACGCGTCGGCAGGGTAATGCCGGCGCGGTCGAAAAGCGCGCGTACTTTTTCGGTTTTCGGCTGCCAGTCGCCTTCCAGATACTGGCTGAAATACTCTCCGCTGGCGTAGCGGGACTGCTCAAAGCCTGCGAACCGCTGGTTGCGTTCGCGCGCCAGCAGCATCGAGGTATGCAGCGCATGCCAGGTGATGGTATAGAAATAAAGGTTGGTGAAATCCAGCCCTTCCGGGCTGCCGTAGGCGATACCCTCCCGCGCCAGATAGCCGTGCAGGTTCATCTGCCCAAGGCCGATGGCATGCGACGCGGCGTTGCCCGCCTCAATGGACGGTACGCTGCGGATGTGGCTCATGTCCGATACCGCCGTCAGCCCGCGAATGGCGGTCTCTACCGTGCGGCCAAAATCGGGGGAATCCATGGTGTGGGCAATATTCAGCGAACCGAGATTGCAGGAGATATCTTTGCCGATATCCGCGTAGTCGAGGTTCTCGTCGTAACTGGACGCGCTGTTGACCTGCAAAATCTCCGAGCACAGATTGCTCATGTTGATGCGCCCGGCAATCGGGTTGGCGCGGTTCACCGTATCCTCGTACATGATGTACGGGTACCCGGACTCAAACTGAATTTCGGCAAGCGTCTGGAAAAAGTCGCGGGCGTTAATGTATTTCTTACGAATGCGCTCGTCCGCCACCAGTTCGTCATACAGTTCGCTGATGGCCACGTCGCCAAAGGCTTTGCCGTAGATACGCTCGACGTCATACGGCGAGAAAAGCGCCATGTCGGCATTTTCTTTGGCCAGCTTAAACGTGATATCCGGGATCACCACGCCGAGCGACAGGGTTTTAATGCGGATCTTTTCGTCGGCGTTTTCACGTTTGGTATCCAGAAAACGCAGAATGTCCGGATGATGCGCGTGCAGATAAACCGCACCCGCGCCCTGACGTGCGCCGAGCTGGTTAGCGTATGAGAAAGCATCTTCCAGCATCTTCATCACCGGGATGATGCCGGAGGACTGATTTTCGATGCGCTTGATCGGCGCGCCCGCTTCCCGCAGGTTCGAAAGCAGAAATGCCACGCCGCCGCCGCGTTTCGACAGCTGTAGCGCCGAATTCACCGCACGGCCAATCGACTCCATATTGTCTTCAATACGCAGCAGGAAGCAGGAGACCAGCTCGCCGCGCTGGGCTTTGCCGCAGTTAAGGAAGGTTGGCGTGGCAGGCTGGAAGCGGCCTGAGAGGATCTCCTCCGTCAGCCTTTCGGCCAGGGCTTCATCGCCCTGCGCCAGCGTCAGGGCTACCATCACCACCCGATCTTCAAAGCTTTCTAAATAGCGTTTGCCGTCGAAGGTTTTCAGGGTGTAGCTGGTGTAATACTTCCACGCGCCGAGAAACGTCTGGAAGCGAAAACCGCTGGCGTGCGCCCGTTCAAACAATGCCACCGCGAAGGCGCGGTCGTAGCGGGTCAGGACGCGCTCTTCGTAATAACCCTCTTTTACCAGCCAGTCGAGACGTTCCTGCTGGCTGCCAAAGACGACGCTGTTCGGGCGTACATGAGCGGCAAAAAAGGCGTCCACCGCCTCACGATCTTTGCCAAACTGAATGCGCCCCTCCCGGTCATAGAGGTTTAGCATGGCGTTTAATGCATGGTAATCCGGCGTCGCCTGAATCACGCGCTCTGCGGTTGTCGTTGCCAAAATTCGTTCACTCCTTTACGCACGTTCTCTACGTCCTGCTGTGTCCCCATCAGTTCAAAACGATAGAGATACGGCACGCCGCATTTTTGAGAGATGACATCCCCGGCGCGGGCAAAGGCCTCGCCGAAGTTACGATTGCCTGCCGCGATCACGCCGCGAATCAGCTGCCGGTTATGGGGATCGTTCAGAAAGCGGATCACCTGACGAGGCACAGCCCCGGCGGTGCCGCCACCGCCATAGCTGGGCACTACCAGAATGTAGGGTTCGTCTACCTGAATACGCTCCCGCTCGTTCAGCGGAATGCGAATCGCGGGCAGCCCGAGACGCTCCATAAACCGAAGCGTGTTTTCCGAGCTGCTGGAAAAGTAGACCAGCCTGCTCATGCACTGACGCCCTGAGCGGCAAGGCGGTTGATCATGTCCGGACGAAAGCCAGACCAGCTGGTGTCGCCGGCAACCACGACCGGAAGCTGACGGAAACCCTGCGCCCGCAGGGTGTCTGCCGCGTCAGGCACCTGATCTATATTGACCATCTCAAATGCCACGCCGCGACTCTCCATCGCCCGTTTCGTGGCGTGGCACTGAACACAATCGTTACGAGTGTAAATAATAATGCTCATGATTCGTATTTCCATTTAGAATGAGAGAACGGCGCGAGTAAACGCGTCATGTTGTGTCTGTCTTGCTAAAGGGAATACTAGATGTAGTTGAGATAACTTTCAACCACACAAGATATGGGAAATTCAGATTGATAAGGCCCCAATGATGAGCCTGGCGGGGCAGGGCAGACTGCGCGGGTATTTCAGGCTTTCAGGCAAAGAAAAGCCCCGGCGCCTGAGGCTACCGGGGCTGAAAACGCGTGCTTACTTACGCAGGCTAAGCAGGGCGCCGACAAAAATCCCGACTGCCGCGACCGTTCCCAGCGTACACAGCGGTTTCTCTCGTACGAAGGTGGTGGCGCAGCTGGCCATATCGCAGGCCGCCTGAGTGGTACGTGAGCGGCCATTCATCCTTGCTCGCGTTTCACGCAGCAGAGACTGAGCCTTACGTTTCGCGGCATCTGCTTCGTCCTTCGCGTCAGAGCCCCAGGATTTCAATACGGCTTCCAGCGTGTCCGCTAATTGGCTGACATCGTTACGAATATCCTGGGTGTCGTCGTTAATATCGTTTCGGTTCGGTCTGTTAAACATACGATCCTCCATAATTTGTGTTCCCGTTTAGTTTAGTCCAGAAATGTAATATCTGAAGCGAGTCACGGCTTATCGGGCAGTTTATGGAATATTCTGAAAGCCCTGCTAATGCTGAATACTGTAAGGTTGCCCGGCAGGTATGATAATGAGGAAAAGATATGTATTTACGACCCGATGAGGTGGCGCGCGTTCTTGAAAAAGAAGGGTTCACCATGGATGAGGTAACATCAAAAGCGTACGGATATCGCCGTGGTGAGAATTATGTTTACGTCAACCGTGAAGCAAGAATGGGGCGTACTGCTCTCATTATTCACCCGACACTCAAAGACAGAAGCCTGTCATTTGCTGAGCCCGCCTCGGATATTAAAACCTGCGATCATTATCAGCAATTTCCGCTCTATTTAGGCGGCGAGACGCATGAACATTATGGTATTCCGCACGGTTTCAGCTCGCGTATGGCGCTGGAGCGTTTCCTGAAAGGGCTGTTTGGCGACGTACAATAAATCAGCGACTGGCATGAGCCAGTCGCCTTATCTTACGCTTTTGCCTGGCTATAAGGGCTGACTTTAAACAGGCGGCGGCAGTAGTCAAGGAAGTAACCGTACACCGCACCCATCAGCATAGATACCACGATATTTGAACTTACCGCGGCGGCGATTTGATGCCAGTCTGCGCCCACCGTCAGCAAAATAACCACATACACCGGGGACTGGAACGTCACGTAAGCCAGCACGTCCGCCAGGTTTTTTACCCAACCTGCCGGGCTAATACGCCGGGCGAAACGCATCACCGCATCGCGATACATTCCGTACGGCCAGGCAATCATGATATTCACCGGAATGGCCACCAGGCGCGATGAGAGGGACTGCTCAAAGGTCATTCCGGACAGGAAAATTTCAATCAGCATGTTTACGACGGAACAGTAAACGACCATCGCGAACGTATCCGCTACCGCATGGCGCAGGCGAGACTGCGGTGAGAACATGTCTGAACTCCTCGAACAGGACAAAAAAGTGGCGTTTTTACCTGCGGCGTTTAGTGCTTTAGGTTGGTTTGTTTTGAGTGTATAGCGTATCCCTCTGGCTTTTAACTAACAAGTAGTGATTAATTTTTATTTATGGGCGCTTTGTCCATAAAATTCTCTAAAGTTGGCTGTTTTTTGTGCGAGTCGTTATTTTCTTTCCCATTCACCGTTTTATTAAACGAAATCAAACTATTAGCTTATCTGAGCAAGCGTATAACGTTTGTTATTCGGAGGATGCCGGGCGGTTTGTTGAACGGCATTAAACAGGGATTTTTGACCAGGTGCAGGACGGAATATTACGCATTAAAACTGACAGGTAATTCGGGGTTATATTAACGGGATATTCTAAAACATTTACAATAATGTCAAAACGACAGAGTGGGTAGATATCAGAACAAAAATCAATTATTCTGTTGCCTGATTTATGTTATACACACGAAGAAAGGTTTCTCATTATTATGGCTTTAACGTTACAGAATCTTAATAATATCCGTACCCTCCGGGCGCTGGCGCGTGAATTATCCATGGATGTTCTGGAAGAAGTGCTGGAAAAAGTTCGGATTGTCACAGAAGAAAAACGCAGCGAGCAGGCTGAATTAGAGCGCCAGCGCGCTGAACAGCAGGATAAAATTAATGCTCTGCTGGAACTGATGAAGGCAGACGGTATTTCCCCGAGCGATCTGTTAGGCGGAGAACTGGCTCATGCGGGCCAGCCGGCTAAAAAACGTAAAGCGCGTGCGGCGAAATATCGTTTCATCGACGCGAACGGTGAAGAGAAAACGTGGACCGGTCAGGGACGTACGCCAAAGCCAATTGCGAACGCACTGGCAAACGGTAAATCGCTGGATGATTTCCTGATCTGATGATTATTCGGGCGGTGTATTCCGCCCGATTATTGACTTAGCAGACGCCAAAGTCACCTTCTTCGGAGTACAGAACTACGTCCGCCGCTTTCAGGTGATATTTCTCGCCCTGCTCATTGCTGGCCTGTACGGCCACAATGTTTTCACCATTCACTTCGAGCACTTTCAGTTTCGGACCGCCCTGACGCGGTTGGACATAATCACCAACAGAAAACATAGCACCTCCTCATCATTGTCACGATCTTCACCATAGCCCACGTCCGGGGCGGGGTACAGCCTAATCTTTCAGATACCCCTTATCAGGTACGTCGGTTCCACGGCATCACTTTCAGCAGTCGCGCCATACCGCAAAAACCTGTCACTCCGGCGAACAGCAGCCCGGCGCCCACAAAACCGCTTAGCAGGAAAAAGCCGCTGGAGACGCTGTAACCCAGCACCACGCCGCAGAGAATCAGCAGCCCGGCGGCGATCTGCACCTGACGCATCAGCGGAAGCGGCTGCGATTTATCTTCAACGGTCAGCAGACCGGCCTGCTTCCAGCCCTGAATGCCTCCCTCAACCACAAAGGCGTTCGCAGGGGACGCTGCCCGGGCAAGACGAGCATCATTGTTTGCGGTTCTTGCGCCAGACTGACAGTGGAAAATCACCGTTTCTCCCGGCGCTGCGTTAAGCCCGCCGGGTAACGAATCCAGCGGAATGGAGTGCGCCGCTGGAATATGCTCGCGGGCATACTCGTCGGGGTCGCGAATATCGATAAGTTTGGCGCCTTCAGCAATAAGCGCGTTTGCCTGCTGCGGCGAAATAAGAGGAAGAGACATTGTGTTTCCTTACGGTCAATTTCAGAACAGTAGAGCATTTAAGGCAGGGTTTCAGCCAGTGTAAAGAGGGTAAAGGCAGGTAAAAGCGCGAGAGACGAATGGCAGTTACCCGTAAACTGGCTACGCTTAGAGAAGTGTCTTTTATAATTTTCAATTGGTTAGCTTGCACGGAGTTATTTATGGGTTTTTGGCGCGTTGTTTTTACGATTATTCTCCCGCCGCTGGGCGTGCTGCTTGGCAAGGGACTGGGCTGGGCGTTTATCCTGAACATCCTTCTGACCATCCTGGGTTACTTCCCGGGTCTTATCCACGCGTTTTGGGTTCAGACGAAAAGCTAGGTACGCCACAATAGATCACTGTAGATCCGGGTCAGCGCGCCCTCGGGGCCAAACTGCTGTTTGATCCAGCGCGTGACCTGACCGGTCGCCGCATGCTGCGTGGCGAGCAGCATGCGCGAGTCCTGGCGCGGATTATTGATTCGCCGCTTTACCAGCAGCCCGTCCTCCATCGCCTCACGCGTCATATACTCCGGTAAAAATCCAATACCCTCCCCCAGGATCTGACACTGACACTTGGTGTTAAAGTCCGGTACCAGAATCGCCTCCTGACCGTGAAGCAGCCAGCCGACCTTCTTGTTGATGGTATGCGCGGTGTCCTCGACCATGATATTGGGATACAGACGCAGCTGACTTTCGGAAATGGGCTCCGGGGCGAACGCCAGCGGATGCGTGGGCGCGATGGCAAATACCCAGCGGATCGCGCCTATCTCGGTGTAATCGATGCCTCCGCCATCCAGCAACGTATCCGGCGCGCCAATGGCGATGTTGGCCTGATTATTAATGATGGAATCCCAGACGCCGTTATACACCTCGGTCGTCACCGTGATTTGGCAGGTAGGAAACTGTTTTTTCAGCACCTGGAGCAAACGCGCGGTATGGCGTGGCGTATACAAAAGCTGATTAATGCAGATGCGCACCCGCGTCTCAATGCCCTGCGAAATGGTATCAATCCCGCGCTTGATGGCATGAAAGTCATTCAGCAGGTCGGTCGCTTTACGATAAAAATAAAAACCGGATTCGGTCAGCTCAATGCTGCGCGTGTTGCGTACAAACAGCACCACGTCCAGCCCGGTCTCCATACGTTTGATGGTGTAACTGATGGCGGAAGTGGTCACGCCCAGCTCGGCAGCCGCTTTGCTAAAACTGCCAAAGCGTGCCGCGGTGGTGAAGGCCAGCAAATTCTCTTCGGTAAAGATGGAATTCATATTATGGCTCCTGGTTACCATCAGTTTTGAACATATTTTAACACCGGCGTTACATCATAGTTGATGTCGGTCACAGTTCTGGGTTTTTACGTAGAGCCGCGCTGTGTAAGGCTTTTTCATTCATAAGGATAATGCAGCCCGAGGCGCGTAAAAGCGGTAAACCATAAGAAAAAGGTTGCACAGACGCACGTTTTTGCCGGACAGTTGAATTTAACTCAACAATGAATTGCGTGTCGATGAATCATTTTTAAGCGGATTCTTTTATGACCAGGCTGTTGCTATTCTCAGGTCATCAGAAGTGAAACATAGGGAGTCTGAATATGTCTGCAACTGCACTGGTTACAGAATTTTTGCTGGCGGCAGAAGAGGGTAATATCGACGCGCTAAAAGCCTGCCTGGAAAAAGGCGTGGATATTAACGCGACCAACCGCCAGAAAAGAACCGCCATTATTATTGCCAGCCTGAAAAAGCATTACGCCTGTGTGGGATTTTTAATTGCCGCCGGGGCGGATATTGATAAACAGGACCAGACCTGTTTTAACCCCTTCCTGATCGGCTGCCTGACCAATGATTTAACCCTGCTGCGCATTGTCCTTCCGGCGGATCCGGATCTCGACCGTCTGACGCGCTTTGGCGGCGTGGGCATTACCCCCGCCAGTGAAAAAGGGCACGTTGAAATCGTGCGCGAGCTGCTGGAAAAAACCGACATTAACGTCAACCACACCAATTTTGTCGGCTGGACGCCGCTGCTTGAGGCCATCGTGTTAAACGACGGCGGCGCAAAGCAGCAGGAAATTGTGAAGCTGCTGCTGGATCACGGCGCGAATCCGCACATGACTGATAAATACGGCAAAACCCCGCTCGAACTGGCGCGGGAAAAAGGCTTCAACGCGATCGCAGACCTGCTGCTGGCGGCAGGCGCATAGCGCATTCGGTCAGCCTTCCCCTGGCTGGCCGTGAATCAAAAAACGCATTGTTACCGACGTGCATTTAGCACGACGGCGGCCCCCTTTTATCTTAAACAGGTGAAAATAATGCCAACCAAAATCGTCATAAAAAAGAATACGTATTTCGATTCGGTTTCCTTAATGTCGGTTTCCACCAAAGCCAATAAATTGCCGGGCATCGAGCAGGCGTTTGTGGCGATGGCGACGGAAATGAACAAAGGGGTATTAAAAAACCTCGGGCTATTAACGCCGGAATTAGCGGACGCGAAAAACGGCGACCTGATGATCGTTATTAAAGGCGACGCGGCGAATGAGGAAACCCTTGCCGCCATTGAAGCGTTATTTACGCGTAAAGAGAGCGCTGGCTCCCATGAAGCACGCTACGCGACGATTGCCAGCGCCAAAACCCATCGTCCGGACAGCAACCTTGCGGTGATATCCGTCAACGGCACCTTCGCCGCCCGCGAAGCGCGCCAGGCGCTGGAAAACGATCTCAACGTGATGCTGTTTTCCGATAATGTGTCGCTCGACGACGAGCTGGCGCTGAAGCAGCTGGCGCATGACAAAGGATTGCTAATGATGGGGCCGGACTGCGGCACCGCCATTATCAACGGCGCGGGGCTGTGCTTTGCCAACGCGGTACGTCGCGGGCCAATTGGCATCGTTGGCGCCTCCGGCACCGGTAGCCAGGAGCTGAGCGTGCGCATTCACGAGTTCGGCGGCGGCGTGTCGCAGCTGATCGGCACCGGCGGGCGCGATCTCAGCGAGAAGATTGGCGGCCTGATGATGCTCGACGCCATCGACATGCTGGAGGCGGACGACGCGACCCGGGTGATAGCGCTCATCTCCAAACCGCCTGCACCCGCGGTGGCAGAGAAAGTGCTGGCCCGGGCACGCGCCTGCCGCAAACCTGTGGTTGTGTGCTTCCTGGGCCGCAACGAACCACCAGCCAATGAAGACGGCTTGCAGTTTGCTCGTGGCACCAAAGAGGCGGCCCTGAAAGCGGTGCTGCTTACCGGCATTAAAAAAGACTCCCTGGATTTACATCCGCTCAACTGGCCGCTGATCGAAGAGGTGCGCGCCCGCCTGACGCCGCGGCAGAAGTACATTCGCGGCCTGTTCTGCGGCGGCACCCTGTGCGACGAAGCGATGTTTGCCGCGCTGGAGAAGTTTGACGATGTTTACAGCAACATCCAGCCGGATCCGGCCAGGCGTCTGAAGGACATCAGCGTCAGCCAGGCCCACACCTTCCTTGATTTCGGTGACGACGATTTCACCAACGGCAAACCACACCCGATGATCGACCCGACCAACCGCATCAGCCGCCTGCTACAGGAGGCGCGCGATCCGCAGGTGGGCGTCATCGTGATGGACTTCGTGCTGGGCTTTGGCGAACACGAGGATCCGGTGGGGGTGATGATCGAGGCGATCAAAGAGGCACAGGCAATCGCGAAAGCCGACAACCGTCCGCTGGAAATTCTCGGCTACGTGCTCGGCACCGATCAGGATCCGCAGTCGCTGGCCCAGCAGTGCCAGCTGCTGACCGACGCAGGCGTCATCTGGGCCAGCAGCAGCACCAATACCGGATTACTGGCACGCGAATTTGTCTGCAAAGGGGAGAGAGCATAATGACGACCTTATTCAACCAACCGCTGAACGTGATTAACGTCGGGATTGCGATGTTCAGCGACGACCTCAAAAAACAGCACGTTCCCGTGACCCAGCTCGACTGGACGCCGCCGGGGCAGGGCAATATGCAGGTGGTGGACGCGCTGGATCGGCTGGCGGAAAAACCGCTGGCGGAGAAAATTGCCGCCGCGAACAACATTGCCCTTGAGCGCATTATTCAGTCCCATCCGGTGCTGGTGGGCTATGACCAGGCCATCAACGTGGTGCCGGGCATGACTCGCACCACCATTCTGCATGCCGGTCCGCCTGTTACCTGGGAAAACATGTGTGGGGCGATGAAGGGCGCGGTCACCGGCGCGCTGGTGTTTGAAGGGCTGGCGACGGATCTGGAGGACGCCGCAAGGCTGGCGGCTTCAGGCGACATCACCTTCTCGCCGTGCCACGAGCACGACTGTGTGGGCTCTATGGCGGGCGTCACCTCCGCGTCGATGTTTATGCACATCGTTGAGAACAAAACCTACGGCAACCGCGCCTTCACCAACCTCAGCGAGCAGATGGCGAAGATCCTGCGCATGGGGGCCAACGATCAGAGCGTGATCGACCGCCTGAACTGGATGCGCGACGTGCTCGGCCCAATGCTGCGCGACGCGATGAAGATTATCGGCGAAATCGACCTGCGCCTGATGCTGGCCCAGGCGCTGCACATGGGCGACGAGTGCCACAACCGCAACAACGCGGGCACCACGCTGCTTATCCAGGCGCTGACGCCGGGGCTGATCCAGGCGGGCTATCCGGTGACGCAGCAGCGTGAAGTGTTCGAGTTTGTCGCCAGCAGCGACTACTTCTCCGGTCCGACGTGGATGGCAATGTGTAAGGCCGCGCTGGATGCCGCCCACGGCATTGAGTACAGCACCGTCGTCACCACCATGGCGCGCAACGGCTACGAGTTCGGCCTGCGCGTCTCCGGCCTGCCGGGGCAGTGGTTCACCGGCCCGGCGCAGCAGGTGATCGGCCCGATGTTCGCGGGCTATAAGCCGGAAGACTCCGGGCTGGATATCGGCGATAGCGCGATTACCGAAACCTACGGCATCGGCGGCTTTGCGATGGCGACAGCCCCGGCAATCGTGGCGCTGGTGGGCGGCACGGTGGAGGAAGCCATCGATTTCTCCCGCCAGATGCGCGAAATCACTCTCGGCGAAAACCCGAACGTCACCATTCCGCTGCTGTCGTTTATGGGCATCCCGTCCGCCATCGACATCACGAAGGTCGCGGGCAGCGGCATTCTGCCGGTCATTAATACCGCCATTGCCCATAAGGACGCCGGTATCGGCATGATTGGGGCGGGCATCGTTCACCCGCCGTTTAGCTGTTTTGAAAAGGCGCTGTTAACCTTCCGCGATCGCTACGTTCTATAAGGTATGCATCCATGAAAAACATGAAACTGGAGTGGAAAAGAGGTGACTGGGCAGCTTATTTCGGGTTGATGACCAACAACCTGACCAATTTGCTGACCATGATGGGGTTGCTCATTTTTGTCGTCGGCATCCCGAAGGAGATTGTTTATGGACGCATCGCGCCAGCCTTCGGGCTGGCGGTGCTGGTGGCGAGTCTTTGCTATACGTGGTTTGGCCTGCAAATGGCGCGCGCCACCGGACGAACGGACGTCACCGCGCTGCCGTCCGGCCCGAGCGCGCCGTCGATTTTTACCGTGACCTTCCTGGTCTTAATGCCGGTTTACCAGCAAACCGGCGATGCGGATTTCGCGATTCAGATTGGCCTGGTGTGGTGCTTTGTGGAAGCGATGATCCTCGCGGGCGGTTCCTTCCTGGGGGAAACCATCCGCAAGATGATCCCGCGTACCGTGCTGCTGTCGTGCCTGTCCGGTCTTGGCCTGCTCCTGCTGGCGATGAACCCGATGTTGCAGGCGTTCGAAGCGCCGACCGTGTCGTTTATCGTCCTGCTGCTGATCTTCATTAACTGGTTCGGTAAAAAGCCGATTTTCGCCCGCATCCCGACCGGCCTGCTGCTGTTGATTGCCGGTACTCTGCTTGCGTGGATCTCCGGCCTGCAAAGCCCGGATGCCATTAAAGCGTCCATGTCATCCTTCGGCTTTAACCCGCCGGAAGTGCATGTGGACAGCTTTATGCAGGGGTTGCCGCATGCGCTGCCGTATCTGGCGTCCGCCGTACCGCTGGGGCTGGCGAACTACATCTTTGACCTGGAGAACATCGAAAGCGCCCATGCGGCGGGGGATGAATACCCGACCCGCAAGGTAATGCTGGCGAACGGTCTGGCCTCCATGCTCGGCTGCCTGATGGGCAATCCGTTCCCGGTCACGGTCTACGTCGGCCATCCTGGCTGGAAGGCGATGGGCGCCAGCATCGGCTACACCCTGGCGTCCGGCGTGACCATGTTCATCGTGCCGCTGTTCGGGCTGGGGGCCTTTATGCTCGCCATCATACCGATGACCGCCATCGTGCCGATTCTGGTGTTTATCGGCGTTGTCACCGCCAACCAGGTGGTGAGGGAAACCCCGAAAGTGGAAGTGCCCGTCATCTTCATCTGCCTGTTCCCGTGGATTGCCAACTGGGCGCTGACCATGATGAACAGCGTGATGAGCGCGGCGGGGACCAGCGCGGCGAAAATTGGCACCGACGTGCTGCACAGCAAGGGGATCTACTACGAAGGCCTGATGCATCTCGGCAACGGCGCGCCGCTCGCCAGCATGCTCTGGGGCTGTATCGCCATCTTCGCCATCATCAACAAACCGCTGCGCGGGGCCGTCGCCGCCGCAGGAGGCGCGCTGCTGGCGCTGTTTGGCGTGATCCACGCCCCGGTGGTGGGCTTTGCCGAGGGCAGTTCCCTGATGTTCGTTACGGCCTACCTGATGATGGGCGGGATGTTTGTGGTGAAGCATGTTCTCGATATCTCTGTTAATCCCCCTCTCCCAGTGGGAGAGGGCCAGGGTGAGGGCGCCAGAACGCACCTTTTAAAGGAAACAAAATGAAAGAGCTAATGGTCGTTGCCATCGGCGGCAACAGCATTATCAAAGACAACGCCAGCCAGTCGATTGAGCATCAGGCGCAGGCGGTCAAAGCGGTGGCTGAGTCGGTGCTCGAAATGCTGGCCTCGGACTATGACATCGTGCTCACCCACGGCAATGGCCCGCAGGTGGGGCTGGATCTGCGCCGCGCCGAGATCGCCCACGAGCGGGAAGGGCTGCCGCTGACCCCGCTGGCAAACTGCGTGGCAGATACCCAGGGTGGGATCGGCTACCTGATCCAGCAGGCGCTCAACAACCGCCTGGCGGCGCGCGGGGAACAAAAAGCGGTCACGGTCGTCACGCAGGTGGAGGTGGATAAAAATGATCCTGGCTTTATGCACCCGACGAAACCCATCGGCGCGTTCTTCAGCGAGGCGCAGCGCGACGATCTGCAACTTGCGCATCCGGACTGGCATTTTGTCGAGGATTCAGGCCGGGGCTATCGCCGCGTGGTAGCTTCACCGCAGCCGCGGCGCATTGTTGAGGCGGATGCCATCAAGGCGCTGACGCAGAAAGGATTTGTGGTGATCGGCGCAGGCGGCGGAGGCATTCCTGTGGTGCGCAGTGACCAGGGCGATTATCAGAGCGTGGACGCGGTGATAGATAAAGATCTCTCCACCGCGCTGCTGGCGCGCGAGATCGGCGCTGACGTGCTGGTGATCACCACCGGCGTGGAGAAAGTGTGCGTGAACTTCGGCAAGCCGAACCAGCAGGCGCTGGATACCGTCAACGTGGCGCAGATGACGCGCTACAGGGATGAAGGCCACTTCCCGGCGGGCAGCATGTTGCCAAAAATCGTCGCTTCGCTGGAATTTTTACGCCATGGCGGCAGGCGCGTGATCATCACCTCGCCGGACTGCCTGCCCGCAGCGCTGCGCGGTGAAACGGGTACCCACATTGTTAACGAAGGAAGATAAGATGAGTGAGAATAAAAGCCGCCGCGAGTTTATTAGCCAGAGCGGTAAAATGGTTACCGCCTGCGCGCTTTTTGGCGCTACGGGTTCCGTCGCGTATGCTGCCGATTCTGCTAAGGCAACCTGCGTGACGGGTAAACCGATGAACATCACCGCAAAACATTACTATCTCGACAACGTGCTGCTGGAAGCCGGGTTTAACTTCGACGGCAGCGTGGCGACAAGTACCCGCACCGAGCTGAAAACGCTTGAGATCAAAGACGGGAAAATCGTCGCCCTGCGCGATAACAACAGCCACGCCGATGCGGCCCTGCCGCACTTCGACGCGGGCAAAAAGCTGATGCTCCCGGCGATGCGCGACATGCACATCCATCTGGACAAAACCTTCTATGGCGGCCCGTGGCGCTCCCTGAACCGTCCGGCGGGTACCACCATTCAGGACATGATCCGCCTGGAGCAGAAGCTGCTGCCGGAATTACAGCCTTACACGCAAGAACGCGCCGAAAAGCTGATCGACCTGATCCAGTCCAAAGGGTCCACCATCGCCCGCAGCCACTGCAACATAGAGCCGGTTTCCGGCCTGAAAAACCTGGAAAATTTGCAGGCGGTACTGGCGCGCCGAAGCCCAGGTTTTGACTGTGAAATCGTTGCCTTCCCGCAGCACGGTCTGCTGCTGTCGAATTCTGAAAAGCTGATGCGCGAGGCGATGCAGGCGGGGGCGCACTACGTGGGCGGGCTGGACCCAACCAGCGTCGACGGCGCGATGGAGAAATCCCTCGACACCATGTTCCAGATTGCGCTGGATTACAACAAAGGGGTGGATATTCACCTGCACGAAACCAGCCCGGCGGGCGTGGCGGCGGTGAACTACATGGTAGAAACCGTGGAGAAAACGCCGGCGCTGAAGGGGAAGCTGACCATCAGCCACGCCTTCGCGCTGGCGACGCTTAACGAACAGCAGGTGGATGAGATCGCCACCCGCATGGCGGCGCAGCAGGTGACCATCGCCTCGACCGTGCCGATTGGCACCCTGCACATGCCGCTGAAGCAGCTGCGTGAAAAAGGCGTGTTTGTCATGACCGGTACCGACAGCGTGATTGACCACTGGTCCCCGTACGGTCTGGGGGACATGCTGGAGAAAGCCAACCTCTACGCCCAGCTCTATATTCGCCCGAACGAACAGACGCTTTCGCGGGCGCTGGGCATCGCCACCGGCGACGTGCTGCCGCTGAACGACAAAGGTGAGCGCGTGTGGCCTAAAGCGCAGGACGACGCCAGCTTCGTGCTGGTGGATGCCTCCTGTTCCGCCGAGGCCGTGGCGCGTATCTCTCCGCGTACCGCGACGTTCCACAAGGGGAATCTGGTCTGGGGCTCTGTGGGCTAATGTGGTGCCGGGTGGCGCTGCGCTTACCCGGCCTACGGTTCGGAGATTTTGTAGGTCGGGTAAGGCGAAGCCGCCACCCGACAATGCAGTATACTGCTATGCACATTCTTAAAGAGGGATCTGCCATGGCACAAAACATCTACGACAACCCGGCTTTTTTTGAAGGCTACGCCCAGCTTCCGCGCTCGGTTCAGGGGCTGGACGGCGCGCCAGAGTGGCCTGCGCTTAAGGCGATGCTGCCGGATTTAACCGGCACATCGGTTATCGATCTTGGGTGCGGCTACGGCTGGTTCTGCCGCGTGGCGCGCGAGCTGGGCGCTTGTGACGTCACGGGCGTCGATATCTCTGAAAAGATGCTCGCCCGCGCGGCAGAACTGACGGATGACACGCAGATCCACTATCAGCGTAGCGATCTGGAATCTCTTCAGCTTCGCGAAAACAGTCTCGATCTGGTCTACAGCTCGCTGGCGCTGCACTATCTGCCGGAACTGGACGCGTTATTCGCCAGGGTGCAGCGTGCGCTTAAACCCGGCGGCAGCCTGGTTTTCTCGATGGAGCACCCGATTTATACCTGCGCCACCCGTCAGGGCTGGCTCACCGAGGACAACGGTGAGCGGTTTTGGGGCGTGAACCATTATCAGGACGAAGGCAAGCGCGTCAGCAACTGGCTGGCAGAGGGGGTAATCAAATACCACCGCACGCTGGGTACCACGCTTAACGCGCTGATCAAGGCCGGATTGACGATAAGTGAAGTCAATGAGTGGGGACCAACGCAGGCGCAGGTTGACGCCTGGCCCGCGCTGGCCGAAGAGGCGGAACGCCCGATGCTGGTGCTGATCGCCGCCCGTAAGGCTTAATAGCCGACTTTATATACCCGTCCGCTCTGTACCCCTTCCACGCTGCGGCGGTAGGCCTGCGCAACGGTCGCAGCGGGAACGCTTTCAAAGCCCGGGAAGAAGCCATCATATGCTTCGACGGATTCCGTCAGCACCGTCGGGCTGATCAGGTTAATGCGGATCCCGCGCGGCAGTTCACAGGCCGCGGCGCGCACAAACCCTTCCAGCGCCGCGTTTACGGTGGTGGCATTGACGCCCTGAGCAATCGGTTCGTGCGCCACAATCCCGCTTATCAGCGTGATCGAGCCGCCTTCGTTCAGGAAGTGCTGGCCGGTCAGCGCCAGACGAACCTGCCCCAGTAGCTTATCCTGCAAGCCCCGGTTGAACTCGCTGTCGGTCATGGTTGCGAGCGGGCCGAAGTGTACCCCACCGCTGGCGGAGACAATCGCATCCACCGGGCCGATCTTTTCGAACAGTGCCTGTACGCTCGCCTGCGAGGTGATATCCACCTGATGCTCGCCCTGCGTGCGACCCACGCGGATCGTCTCGTGGCGTTGGCTTAACTCTTCTGTGACTGCACGACCGACCGTACCGCTGGCACCAATAATGACGATTTTCATAGCAGACTCCTTATGTTGTGAGCCTTCATTCTTTAATAAATAAAAACTCAGATAAACTGGGCTAACGTTAGAAGATTACTAACCAGAGGTTTGGAATATGGATAAGCTTCGCGGGATGGAGACGTTCATCGCGGTGGTGGAAAGCGGCAGCTTCACCGGCGCGGCGGCCCGGCTGGAGATGTCGGCGGTGATGGTCGGGAAGTATATTGCGTTGCTGGAATCGCAGCTCGGCACGCGGCTACTGGAACGCAACACCCGTCGCCAGAGCCTGACCGACGCCGGACGCGTTTATTTCGAAGAGGCCAGGCGCGTGCTGGAGCAGGTCTCGATTGCTGAAAACGCAGTTGAACGTCTGCGAGCCACGCCCGCCGGCACCCTGCGCGTGACGGCACCCACCTCGTTTGGCGGCTGCGTTATCGCGCCTCTGACGGCCACGTTTTTACAGCGCTACCCGCAAGTGCGCATCGAACTGGATCTCACCAACCGAATGGTGGATCTGGTGGAGGAAGGGGTCGATCTGGCCATTCGCATCGGGGAGATCCGAAATGAGGATCTGGTGGCGAAATACCTGTGTCCCTACAACATGACGATCTGCGCCGCGCCGGAATATCTGGCGCGTCACGGTACGCCGCAAACGCCAGCCGATCTGGTGGATCACCTGTGTCTGTCGCACACGGTATGGACGGCGCGTAACGAGTGGCGGCTGCCGGGTGTGGAAGGCGAGGTGCGCTGGAAGCGTGATGCCGTCTTACGATGCAATGACGGCTACGGCTTACGCATGGCGGCGCGAGCCGGGGCAGGACTATTGCTGCAACCGGAAGTGCTGGTGGCTGAAGAGCTGGCAAGCGGCAGGCTGGTTCGGGTTCTGGAAGCGTTTACGCCCGCGCCGAGGCCGGTGCATTTATTGTGGCGCCAGGATTTGCGTCCGCTGCCTAAGCTAACGGAATTTATTGCCCATATTCTGCTAAGATTGGGCACAATATAAAAAAAGAAGGTAAGTAAAGAATGTCTGCAAACAAACTCGCCAGCAGCGCGCAGGGCCTGCAATCCTCTGCCATCCGTGAATTATTAAAACATAGCAAAATGGCAGGCGTGATTTCGCTGGGGGGCGGTATTCCAAACCCGGATCTGTTCGATCATGAAGGTTTAAAAATTGCCGCTGATGCCGTGCTGTCTCAGCATTTTGGCGAAGCGTTCCAGTACGGCCTGACGGAAGGCGTCCCGGGGCTGCGCGAAGAGATCCAACGCATCTGTGAAGGTCGCGGCATCGCCTGTAAAGCCGATGACGTGGTCATTACATCCGGCTCTCAACAGTCGCTTGACGTGCTGGCGCGTGCGTTAATTAACCCGGGTGATACGGTCGTCGTTGAGCGTCCGACCTACCTCGCCGCGTTGCAGGTCTTTGGCCTGGCACAGGCGAATTTTGAATCCGTCGGCACCGACGGCGACGGCATGAAAGTAGATGAACTTGAAGCGCTGGTGGCAACCAAAACCATCAAAGCGGTTTATATCGTGCCAACCTTTGGTAACCCGGGCGGCGTGACGCTCTCCGAGGCGCGTCGTAAACAGCTGGTGGAATTATCGAAGCGCTATGACTTCGTGATTATCGAAGACGATCCGTACAGCGAAATCAACTATACCGAGGAAGCGTTCCGCCCGCTGATTGCTCATGCCAAAGATATCGGCAATGAGGATAACGTAGTGTACACCTCCACCTTCTCTAAAATCCTCGCGCCGGGCACCCGCGTGGGCTGGGTGCTGGTGCCGGAGTGGCTGAAGCGTGCGGTGGTGAACCTCAAGCAAACCACCGATCTGCACACCAGCACGCTGTCGCAGCTGATGACGTACGAATATCTGAAAACCGGTCGTCTGGCGAATCAGATTAAAATGATCCGCGAAGCCTATCGCCAGAAATACCAGACCTTTGCCAGTGAACTGGAAGCGGAGCTGGGCGATGTGATGTCGTTCCATAAGCCAAAGGGCGGCATGTTCCTGTGGGCGAAAATGAATAACGGCATCAATACGACGAAATGGCTGGAAAAAACGTTGAGCAACGGCGTCGTGTTTGTGCCGGGTGAGTTCTTCTACTGCAACGAGCCGGACCACACCACGCTGCGCATGTCTTTCGTTACCCCAACGGATGAGCAGCTTAAAGAAGCGGTTCGACGTCTGAAAATTTCCCTGTAAGCGGATGCGCATAATGGCAGATGCCGTTATGCGCTGTTCCCGTGTAGGGTAAGGTTATTGCATGGCGTGGGCGAGGGTGCGGTCAAATGCATCGTCGTCTGGCGCCTGTGTGACTTCATGGATCCGACAAATTTTCCCCTCGCGCAGCGTGGCAAACATATACACCTCTAATTCTGCCTGGCGACCATCCGGATATGTCACGGCCACTCTGTGCCGGTCTGCCACACATTCGTTATGGCAACATAACGCTTCCACGGTAAACGTAATCTCGCGGATCTGCGCACGCACATGGTTCAGGTGTTTCATAAATCCCTGATAATCAAGCATGTGACCGTCCGTAACCTGCTGGTAGTCGGGCGTAAACACCTCTGCCGGATCTACATTGCCATTGAATAAGCGGGTTAACAGACAGGCCATTTGCTCGCGCTGCGCGGTGTTGTCGGGCTGGTTTATCAGGGATGTAATGATGGTCATGTTAGCTCCTCGTGATGTTGAGCCGCTATTATCCTTGACAGCATAAGGCGTAGTTTCTGTAATAAGTCGAAGAATAACGATTTTCGGTCAAATTCATGCTGACAACTGAGAGGCTTGTTCATCCCGGCGGCTATCACACCCCGTGGCACAGCCATCATGCCGGCCAGCTCTGGCGCATTGCTGCGGGGCTGCTGGTGATTGAGACGCCGCTGGGGCGTTCGGTGGTACCCGCAAAACATATCGGCTGGATCCCGCCTGGTCAGCAGCACGCTGCCTTTTCGGAAAGTGCGATTGAAGGTTGTGCTGTCTATCTTGACCCTGCCCATTGTGAAGGGCTTCCGGAAGAGGCCACGCTTTTCGAGTCGGACGATTTTACCGATGCACTGTTTTCCCGTTTAAGCGTTGCCGGGAGTGAATACGATCCCCGAAAGCTCATCCTGCTGCTGGAGGAGTTGGCTCTGGCGTCTCAGGTCCGCTTTTATCTGCCCGTACCGACCGATCCCCGGCTGAAAAATGTGGTCAGGAAACTGCTGCAATCCGTCGATGATAATCAGACGGTGGAAAGCCATGCCAGCCGTGCCGGGATGAGCGTACGTACATTCAACCGGCGGTTTAGCGCGGAGACGGGGATGAACTTCGTCAACTGGCGCCAGCTGGCGCGCGTCATGCAGGCGATGGAGTGGCTGGCGGCGGGGAAGCCGGTGGGGTGGATTGCGCTCTCGTGCGGATACAGTAGCGTCAGCGCATTTATTGAAGTTTTCAGAACGTGGACCGGTAAAACGCCGGGGCAGTGGGCGATTAAAGAAGGCCCTTTTGCGTAAAGGTAATGCGCGTGGCCTCGTTGAGATCCAGCTCTCTTAACGATTCCGGATAAACCCAGGCGATCTCCTGAAACTCGTCGTTAAACGTAACATCCCGATTGGCGCTGATGCAGTCGAAGATCAGATAAATCATATAAATTTCCTCGGTGGTACCCTCGGCGTAAGTTTTGACCCTGATGTCATCGCGAAAAGCCCAGGGCTTGACGTCGATAATGTCCAGCGCGTCGCCCAGCTCCTCACGGACTTCACGGCGCAGCGCCTGTTCCATGGTTTCGCCTGGTTCCATTCCACCACCGCAGAGTGCCCACTGACCGGGGAATACACCGCGATCGTCGGCCATTTTACATAGCAGGTAGGCTCCGTCATTCTGGATGATGGGGCAGACAATGGTTCGTTGGCGCATGATTTCTTCCTGAAAAATGAATTTGGGCTACTATAGCAGATTGGTGATGGAGATCATGTTAGGTGTGTTGGATCCTCATCACTCGGAACAGCGGTGTAGGCCGGGTAAGGCGAAGCCGCCACCCGGCGTTTGACTACCGCTCCCTCAGCGCCTCCTTCGCCCGGTTAAACGGCTTAATCAGATAATCCAGCACCGTTTTCTCCCCGGTCTTAATATCCACCGTCGCAATCATCCCCGGCACAATCGAAAAGTGCCTGCCCGCCTTGTTCACCAGATAATCCTGGCTGGTGCGAATGAATACACGGTAGTAGAACACCTCCGGCTTCGCTTCGTCCTGAATGGTGTCCGGCGAAATGGTCTCCACCACTCCGTGCAGCCCGCCGTAAATCGCGTAATCGTAGGCGGTGATTTTCACCAGCGCCTCCTGATTAGGATGGATAAAGGCGATATCCCGGGGCGAGAGGCGGGTTTCAATCAGCAGGTGATCGTCCACCGGCACAATCTCCATTAACTCGCCGTTGGGCGGTATGACGCCGCCGATGGTGGTCACCTTGATGTTTTTCACGATCCCGCGCACCGGCGACTTCACCGTCAGGCGGGTAACGGAATCCTCGCGGCCTTTCAGGATCGCTGACACCATATCCACCTCGGCGTTGGCCTTAGACAGCGCTTCACGGGCCTGCACGTAATACTGGGAACGCACGTCGGTGAGCTTCAGCTCCAGGTCGCTTTTCTGCCGTTGCAGGCGTAGCACTTCCACGTGGCTGGCGGCACCGGTTTTCACCAGCCGTTGAGTGATCGCCAGTTCTTTATTGGCGAGCGCTAACGCGGAGCGAAGTTCACGCTGCGTATCCTCCAGCTGGGCGCGGCGAGAGTTGTAAAGCCGCGTTTCTGCGGCGGTCAGGTCGGTCCATTTCGCCAGGGAAGGCGGGAATTTCAGCGGGAGATCGTTCACCTCGGCGTACAGGCGCACGCTGGAGGCCAGCGACGCGCGGTAACGCGCCGCGCTTTCGCCGACGTTAGATTCCGAGCGGGTAGGATCCAGCCGCGCCAGCACCTGTCCGGCCTGCACCTGATCCCCTTCGTGTACGTTCAGCTCGGTGAGGATCCCCCCATCCAGCGACTGCAATACCTGCTCGCGTGAACTGGGGATCACTTTTCCGGTGCCGGTTGAGACTTCATCCAGCACCCCGAACCACGCCCAGACGCCGAGCACCACAAACATCAGCAGGGAGAAGAAAACGATGCGCCGGGCGCCGGTATAACCGCTCTCGGAGTCGAGCGCGTTATCCAGATCTTCTACTGCGGCAACGTCACGCTGATTGATTTTCATTATTCCACTCCCGTCCGGTTGCCTGCTGCTGTTGCTGCATACGGCTGTTGTTCAGCGCCTGCGCTTTTGGCGCGTCCATCACCAGCATGCCATCTTTGAGTACCACCACGCGCTCCACCAGCTCCAGTACCGGCACGCGGTGGGTCGCGACAACCAGCGTGCGGTTGCCGAGCCACGCCCCGAGACGTTGAATAAATTCCCGCTCGGTATGTTCATCAAGGGAGGCGGTCGGTTCATCCATCAGCACGATATTCGGGTCGCGCAGCAGCATCCGCGCCAGCAGAATAGACTGCCGCTGCCCGCCGGACAGCCCGACGCCATTTTCCATAATCGGGTAATCCAGCCCCTTTGGCAGCTTCTGCACAAAGCTGGCCGCGCCGCACATCTCCAGCACCTCGAAGATCTCTTCATCGGTGGCGCGGGGCATGCCGAGCGTGATGTTCTCGCGCAGGGTGCCGTAAAACAGCCGGGCATTTTGGGTCATAAAGCCGACGTTTCTCCGCACGTCAGCCACGTCCAGATGCGGCAGGCTGAGGTTGTCGAGCCGCAGTTCACCGCCCGCCAGATCCATCCCGCCCGCCATCGCCTGCAACAGGGTTGATTTACCCGCGCCGTTGCGCCCGAGGATCGCCACTTTTTCGCCCGCTTTGATCTCCAGGCGGTTAATGCGCAGCGCCATGCGGGGATCTTCCGGGTGATAGCGGAACTGCGCCTGCTCGAAAAGATAGTGGCCGCGCAGCACGTCCTGGCGGATCGGCGTCTCTTCGCGCTGGTTCTCGGTCGGCAGCTGCATAATGCTGTCCAGCCCCTCTTTGGCCGCCTTCACCTGCTGCCAGCGGGCCAGCACGCCGCACAGCGTCGCCATCGGGGCGATCATCCGTGAGGCGAGCATCGAGGCGGCCACCACCGAACCGGTGGTTAAGGTGCCGTCGATCACCATCGGCGCGCCCACCACGATCACCCCGGCATAGACCAGGCTCTGAATGGTCATCCCCCAGCTGATCAGGTTCTGCGTCAGTTCGCGGGTGCGCAGGCCGGATTCGGCGGTGATCTGGATATAGCTGTTCCACTGCTGCAAAAAGCGGTTCTCCGCCTGCATCAGCTTGATGTCCTCCAGCCCCTGCACGCTCTCCACCAGCACCGCGTTGCGCAGGGTAGATTCATGCGCCGACTGCTTCGCCAGCTCTGCCAGTTTCTTTTGCAGCAGCAGGCCAGGCAGGACCATTATCACCGCCGCCACCGGGGCGATCCACGCCAGCTGCGGGGCGATGATCGCCAGCACAATCACAAACAGGATAAAGAACGGCAGATCGACGATGGTGGAAATGGTGGAGGAGGTGACCATCTCGCGGATCTGCTCCAGCTCGCGCAACTGGGAGATAAAGCTGCCGGTGGAGCGCGGAATGGCGCTGTGGCGTAGCCGCAGCGCGTGGCCGAAGACCCGATCCGAGACGCGCATATCCGAGCGTTTGCCCAGCAGATCCATAATGTGCCCGCGCGCCACGCGCAGCATAAAACCAAACAGCGTGGCGATCAGTACACCAATGGTCAGTACGTAGAGCGTCGGGTAGGACTGGGCGGGGATCACCCGGTCATACACCTGCATGGAAAAGACAATGCCGGAGAGGGAGAGCACGTTGATAAACAGCGCCGCCAGCATCACCCAGCTGTAAGGGCGAAGGTCGCGCATCACCAGCCGGTAGAGCCAGTCCGGGCGGTATTTTGAGATATAGGCGTCCACGCGGCTGTCCTTCAGCGCCGCCAGCGGACGCAGGGCGATGACGTGGCGGATGGCGGGCAGCATCGCGCTCATCGACAGGCGGTTGGTGTGCGTGCTGTCGTCGAAAAAGCTGACTTCAAGCGTATCCTCGCCGTCGAAATTATCGATCACGCCGATTTTACCGTCGTTCAGCTCTACCACCACCGGCAGACGCCAGCTGTTGATAGCGTGCTGATCGGCCGTCAGCAGCTGGAACGTCAGCCCGGCTTCACGGGTGAGCTGCGTCAGCGCGGGCACCATCGGTTTGCCTTTCAGCCACGGTGCGCCCGCGATCAGCGAGCCTGGCGAGCAGGCAACGCGATAGCGCGTCGCCACATAGCCAAACGCCTGCGCCCACTGCTCCAGCGCCTCATCCGTCATGTTTTCACCCTGCGGAATATCGCGTTGCTTCATGGCTGGATCTCCACGGTCTGGATGGTGCGGTTTTCAAGATCGAACACCTGACGTATGCGCCCGGTTTGGTAGAAACAGTTCAGCTGAAGCTGGCGGAGCTGTCCGGCGGTTTGCTGCTGGGTAAAGCGCGCCTGATACACCTCCTGCTCGGCGTTGAGCACGTCGAGCAGCGGGCGGGAACCAAGATCGAGATACTGCTGCTGATACAGCTCGCGGGTACGGGCGCTGAGCGCTTCCTGGCGGCCCTGGATCTGAAGCGTGCTCATCAGGCTCATCACCTGGCTGCGCGCTTCCAGCAGTTTTTGCCGCACCTCAAGACGGGTGCGCTGAATGGTGGACTGGGCCGATTCCACCGCGTGTCCGGCGGCGTTACGCCGGGCGGTGAGGCCGCCGCCCTGATAGAGCGGCATCTGCACTTTTACCCACGCGGAGTACTGGGTGCGGTCCCGCGTTTCGTTGCCTGAGTAGCGGTCGTTAAGATAGTGGCGGACTTCCGGCTCCAGCGAGACGGTAGGGGTCATCTGCGCGTTGGCATAGTCGAGATTGGCCTGCGCGACGTTGGCCTGCGCCCAGGCCGCTAAAACCGAGGGCACCAGGCGATCGTCCGGCTCGGCAATATCGCAGCTGCGGGCCAGACTTTGCGGAAATTCATTGCTGACCGCGTTCAGGCCGTCCCAGCCCAGCATGCTCATCAGCGTGGCGCGTGAGCTGTCGAGGCTGGCCTGATACTGCATCAGCTGCGCTCGCGCGCCTTCGATACGGGCATCGGTCTGCACCACGTCAGAGAGCGACGTGGCGCCTTCGTCATTACGCAGCTTCGTCAGTGTGCCGATGGAGGTCAGGGCGTCCAGCTGTTCTTTAGCGGTCTCGACCATCTGCTGCCAGGTCTGCACCTGCACCATAGCGATGGCGGTATCGTGGGCGATAGTGTCGATGCTCACCAGCACGTTGGCCTGCTGCTGGGCGACGCCCGCGTTTTCGGCGCGCACCTGGCTTGCGACTTTGCCGAAGTCGTAAAGCATTTGCGAAAGCGAAAGCACCAGCGAGGGGGTAAAGCCATTATCGTCGCCGTCGTGGCTATAGCCGTTATCCATGCCGGCGTTAATTTGCGGATAATATTTCGATTTGGCGACGTCCACATTTTCGCTCTGCTGATAAAGTTTGCCGACGGCTTCACTGATGGCCGGATGCCAGGTCACGGCGCGGTTTACGGCTTCATCCAGCTGTAGCGTGCCGGGGGCGGCTTTGCTGGCTACGGGCGCCACGCGGCCATTTAAAGAGGGGAGTTCCTGCGTTTCGCTTAATTGTCCGGTATTAATCATCGCCGCAGGGTTTGCCGCGATAGCGGGCACAGATATCAGGCAGCACGAGAGCCACCAGTAAGGCATCTTCTTTCCCATGTCTTGTCCCTAATAAAAAAGTACTGCTTTTTTGTTTATGCCCGGGCGCTGTGCGCGCCCGGGTCATTTCTTGCAGGTGCTATCAAGTAATGATGTGTTGCTGGTTTACAAGCTCGTCGTAGGTGGTCTGAACGTTGTCCAGCGTAACGAGCGTAGATTTAGTGTAGGCGGCTCCCGTGCCGTCACGGTCGATGGAGATCACAGTATTGTTACCGCTTTGTGAAACAGAGACATAGTTCCCCAGCGTCGACGCGCTACCGTTCCAGCCCACCAGCAGATCGCCAATGTCGATCTTGTCTCCCTGCGATAGGGAGAAGTTCGTCCAGTGGTCACCCGTGCTGTTACCTGCGGTGGCGTTACCCGCCGTAGTGTTCAACACCTGATAAATCAGCGTGTCGCCGTAGGCCGTGCCACTAATCACATCGTTATGTTCCGAACTGACAAATTTCGGTGCCATATTGATGGTCAGCGAGGCGGTATCCCGGGTGCCGTTGGCGTCGGTCAGGGTGTAGTTAAAGACCTCCTTGCTGGTGATGGTAGAGAACGATATCCCCGGGTTGAGTGTGTAGGTGTAACTGCCGTCTGCGGCAATCGCCAGCGTGCCGTAGTGGCCCGTGATGTTTACCTGCGTGCTGCCGGTGTAAGGATCCAGCGTGGTGGTTACGCCGTCGTAGCCGGTAATGCTGAGACGGGTATCGACCGAGTGCAGCTGGTCCATCGCGCCCGCGGAGCCGGTGCCGTCGAAGATATTGCCGTCAACGGTGTGGGTGCCCGTGGCGTCAAACTGCGACAGGGAGTAGCTGGTCCCGGTGACGCTTGGGGTAACGGTGATATTTCCCACCCCCAGCGGTCCCATTCTGCCGGTATAGTTCAGCGTATAGGTTCCCGCTTCCAGATCGAGGCCCGTCAGGTTGATCGTCGCCCTGCCGCCCAGCAGCAGCCCGCCGTTAAATGAGCCGGATCTGAGGGTGGTGGTGCCGTTGGTCAGTGTCCAGTCGACCGTTAACCCGGTAAGGGTCAGCAGCGAGGCGACGTTAAACGACAGAACCACGTTATGCAGTGCAGTATTAGGATCCACCACGAAGGTCCCGCTTCCGCTGCCCTGGGTTGAGGCAAGCAGCGCGGCGTTCCAGCTCGCCGACCCGACGGTGGTATCCGAGTATGCGGCGGTGCGGTGCACCGAGTTCACGTCCATCGCCGTGCTGACATCGTTCACCGCGTCCATTGGCTGCGCGGTCGGGGTGATGTTCAGCGATGCCGTGTCTTTCGAGCCGTTCGGCGCGGTGATGGTGTAGACGAAGGTATCTGGGGTGCTGATGCTGTCAGCGCCGACTCCGCTGTCCAGGGTGTAAGTGTACTCCCCGGCTGCGTTGATCCGCAGCGTACCGTACTCGCCGGTGATCTCCGTCAGGCCGCTGCTGTTCACCGCCACGCCGTTAACGTCGGAGACCACGGAACCTGCTGGCGCAATATCATCCGCCAGCACATCCCCGGTCGTGCTCTCGCTCACGCTTGCCACGCTGTAGACATGATCCTGCAAGACGTTCAGCGTGTAGGCCGTCAGCGCGGTGATCCCCGCCGCCGTATTGAGCAGGAACAGGTACTCGCCAGCGGGCAGGTTCAACGTCAGCTGCGGGGAAGTGCCGCCCAGCAGCGGCGCGCGCAGCCAGCCGGGTTCAACGCGCATCTGCTCGAAGGTCTGCGTCGCATTGTTGAACTTATAGATGTAGAGGTCGAACACCGAGGCCAGCGCGACGCCGCCCACGGAGGCCTGAACGGTCATGGTGCGGGTGGTGCCTTCTTCCACGTTATAGATGATCGGGTTGGCCAGATCGTCCAGCAGGTTCAGCCCCAGGGTATTGCCAAGGTTGATCCCCACCAGGGTAAAGCCGCCCTGCGACGAGGTGCCGTTGTTGATCGCCTCCACGGTGGTGTCGAAGGTCAGCGAGGCGGTATCGTCCACGGCCACGATCCCGCTGCTGGTAGTGCCTTCGCCCAGCGACAGAACCAGATTTGCCGAGGCGCTGGTGCCGTTATGGGTGATGGTGTAGGTAAAGTTCTCCGTGCGGCCAATGACGGCGGCGCTGGTGTTGGTCAGGTTATAGGTATAGCTGCCGTCCAGGTTGATGGTCAGCGTGCCGTATTGCCCCTGAATCACCGTGCCGTCAGCCGTAACGCTGGTGGTGGTGCCCTGGGCGTTGGTGACCGTAGTGACGGTGGTGCCCGCCGGGGCGTTGTCGCTGCCTGCGGTTGGATCCACGTCAGTGATGACGTTCCCGACAACGCTGGTCTCGCCGGACACGGTGCCTGCGCTGGTCTCTTTCACCGCCACATCGAGGCTGGTGTAAGAGCCGGTTGCCAGCAGGTTAGTGTTGTAGCTCAGGACGCGATACTGACCATTCGCCAGCCCGGTCAGGTTCAGCGACACCCCCGTCGCGCCGAGGGTCAACAGGTCAGCGAACTGCGGCTGCCCGGTATCGACCACGGTAGTCCAGGTATTATTGGCGGCGTCGAAGCGCTGTACCACCAGCTCAAGGGTATTGAGCAGGGAAAGAACGGCACCCGTGGCGTTGGCGTTCACGGCAATATCCGCACTGCCGCCGTTGCCGACGGTGAAACCTACCTGCGCGGTATCGTTGCCGAGCAGCGTCAGCACGTTACCTAAGGCGCCTACCAGCAGGAAACCATAGTCGCTGTACTGCGAGTTGGTCACCGTGGCGGTGGTCGTGAGCGCCAGTTCTTCAGCGTTGGTGCTGGCAGAGAGCGGCACCACCGGCGCAAGGGCTGAGCCGGGCAGCGAAACGTTGCCTGCCGCATCGGTGGCGGTGATTTGCAGCGTCTGACCTTCCGTCTGTTTATTGAGGAAGGTGTAGCTCCAGGAACCGTTGCTGTCCGCCGTGGCGGTGACCGTTGAATTATCCGCCAGGCGGATGGTGACGGTGCTGCCCGCTTCAGCGCTACCGGTCAGTACGCTGCCGTCTGCGTTGAAGGTCCCGGTTGGAGCCGTTGGCGCAGTGAGATCGACAATGACGGTGGTCGACGTGGAAATCGGGCTGGTGCCCGAGCCGTTGCTCGCCGTGGCGGTGAAGGCATGCGGGCCTTCGCTCAGCACCGGCGTGGTGAAGCTCCAGTTGCCGCTGGCATTCGCGGTGACCGTGCCCATCAGCACCCCGTTGTTATAGAGGGTGATGGTCGTGTTCGGCTGCGCCGTGCCGCTCAGGGTTGGCGTGGTGTCATCGGTGGTATTCCCGTTGGTCAGGTTGCCCGTCACCGTGCCAACATTATCGTCAATATTGGCGATAACAGGCGCGTTCGGGATTGTGGTGATCGGGGCAATCACGGAGGTGGTGATACCCGCGTTACCGGCCTTATCGGTAGCAAAGACGATCAGGGATTCACCGGCGGTCTGTGCAGGGGTGATGGTGGCGCTGAAGCTTCCGCTACCGTCCGCGACGGCCGTTCCAAGCACGGTTCCGGTGCTGCTGGTGATGGTGACGGTGCTTCCCGCTTCTGCTGTACCGGTGACCTGCGTCCCGTTGGTGATCACCGCCAGCCCGGTTGGGGCTGGTGGCGGCGTCAGGTCAACGTTAATCGTGATAATCGGTGAAGCCACGCTGGTATTGCCCGCGGCATCGGTGGCGGTTGCGGTGAAGTTATGCGCGCCTTCCGTCAGCGTGGTGCTGGTTTGCGGCAGCGTCCAGTTGCCGTTGGCATCGGCAGTGACAGTCCCCACCAGCGTCGTGCCGTCGTAAATACGTACGGTGGCATTGGCTTCTGCCGTACCGTTTAAGGTCGGACGGGTGTCGTTGGTTGGGTTGGTGCCAGTAACAGGTCCGGTGACGGTCCCCACATCATCCTCAATCGAGGTGATTGCCGGTACGACAGGGGCGGTGGCATCCACATTAATGGTGTAACCGCCGGTCTGCGCGCTGGCGTTGCCCACCGCGTCGGTGGCGGAGAAGGTCAGATTATGCGACCCGTCAGCCAGCGGGGTGGAAGGCGTAAAGCTCCACGCGCCGCCGGTGGCGACTGCGGTGCCAATCTGTACCCCATTATCAAAGATGGTGACCGTCGCGCCGGCTTCTGCCGTACCGGTGAGCGTTGGCCGCGCGTCGTTGGTTAACCCGCCGTTGGCGACAGGCGCAGCGGCGTTACCGACATCGTCGGTGATGCTGGTCAGCACCGGCAGCGCTGGCGGTGTGGTGTCAATGGTCAGGCTGAAGTCGGCGGACGACGTGCTGGTGTTACCCGCCTGATCCGTTGCTTCTGCGGTAAAGGTGTGTGACCCACTGTCCAGCGGCACGGTGATATCGACGGTCCAGTTGCCATCGGCATCGGCAGTACCGGTGCCCACCAGCGTGGTGCCCTCATAAATATTCACGGTGGCCAGCGGCTCGCTGGTCCCCACCAGACGCGGGAGAGGATCGTTGGTGGTCTGGCCGGAACCTATTGCCCCGGTGATGGTGCCAACGTCGTCAATCGCCTGGGTGATAACCGGCGCGACAGGCGCAGCCGTATCTACCACCAGCGTAAAGCCTGGTGAGGCAGGGCTGACGTTGCCCGCGGCATCGGTTACCGTGGCGGTCCAGGTGTGGCTGCCGTTTGCCAGCGTACCGGTGGTAAAGCTCCATACGCCGTTTGCGTCCGCCACGGCGGTACCCACTTCACGGCCACTTTCATAAATGGTGATGGTCGCGTTGGCCGCCGCGGTGCCGTTCAGTGTTGGCGTGGTGTCGTCTGTGCTTTGTCCCGAGGCGACCGGGCCCAGCACGGTACCAGCATCGTCAGTGGCCGGGGTAAAGACCGGTGCCTCAGGCACCGAGGTATCCACCGTCAGGTTGAACGGTGGTGAGGTGACCCCGGTATTGCCTGCGGCATCGGTGGCGTTGAAGGTAATAACGTGCGGCCCTTCGCCCAGTTCGGTGGTCGGCGTGAAGGTCCAGTTACCCTGGGCGTTGACGACCGCCGTGCCGATTTCCACATCATCGACAATAACGTGTACCGTTGCGCCCACTTCCCCCGTACCGTTGAAGGTTGGACGGGTGTCGTTCGTGGAGCCGTCGCTGGCGAGGGTTCCCGTTCCCGGGCTGACATCGTCTATTACCGTGGTAACCACCGGGGCCGCAGGCCCGGCGGTATCCACCGTAAAGGCGAACACTGGCGAGTTGGCGGAGACGTTTCCGACATCATCGCTGGCGTTAACGCGCAGGTTATACGTCCCGTCAGTCAGTACCGGATCCGGCGTAAAGGTCCAGTTGCCGCTGCCGTCGACCGTGGTGGTGCCAATCTCCACGCCGTTATTCAGCACGTGAATGATGGTACCCGCCTGGCCGGAGCCGCTGAGGGTTGGCGTGGTGTCATTGGTCACCTGCCCGGCGGTAAGCGGGCCGGTTGTGCCTCCCGGGGCATTGTCGCTGACCGTAACGATCGTCGGCACCTGTGGCGCAGTCAGATCGATTTCGACGCTCCAGGCGTTGGACGGCTGGCTGACGTTGCCCTGCGGATCCGTCGCTCTGACAGTAAAGTCATGCGTCCCTTCGCCGAGGGCGGTTTCAGGAGTAAATGTCCAGGCACCGGTGCCGTCTGCTGCCACCGTACCAATTTGCGTAGCGCCATCAAAAATGGCGACGACGCTGTTCGGCTCGGCGCTACCGGTCAGGGTTGGCGTAGTGTCGTTGGTTGGATCGCCGCTTGGGACAGGCGTTGCCGCATTCCCTGCGTTATCCGTCACGCTGGTAATTACCGGCGTGGTAGAGACGGTGTCGACAACGATGGTGATCCCGGCCGACGGGGCGCTCTCATTGCCTGCCGGGTCGGTGGCGGTCACGGTCAGGGTGTGGCTGCCGTCGTCCAGCGCAGGCGGCGTGTAGCTCCAGCTGCCGGTCGGACCGACAACAACGGTGCCCAGCGGGTCGCCGTCATCGTACACCGTAATGGTGTCCCCGGCCGTGCCTGTTCCGGTCAGGGTAGGACGGTTGTCGTTGGTGCTCTGCCCGTCAGCGATTGGGCCGGTGACCGGGCCTACGTCATCGGTCACCGCACCGATGGCTGGTGCGGTCGGATCGGTGAGGTCGACGGTGACGGTCGCGATCGGCGACTGCCCGCTGGTCGCGCCGGTGCCGGTATTCGTGGCGGTGACGGCGAAGGTGTGTGGGCCTTCCGCGAGCGGCAGTAGAGGCGTATAGCTCCAGTTGCCGTCTGTATCCGCAACAATTTCGGTCAGCGGAACCAGCGCCCCATCCAGATAAATGGTGATGACGCTACCCGGATCGGCGGTGCCGGTAAGGGTAGGCGTGGTGTCATTGGTGGTTTTGTCTTTCACATCGCCAGTGACGGGATCGGCATCATCGTTGATTGCCGTAATCACCGGCACCGCTGGCAGAATAAGCGGGGAGTCCGGTACGTCAAAGGTGGTTGTCGGGCTTGCATTACCTGCGGCGTCCGTGGCGAACAGCGTCAGCGTCGCGGGATCCAGTTGGGCCGGGGAGAGGGCGATGGAGAAGATGCCTCCCGTCGCGACCCCGGTCCCGATGATATTGCCGCCGGCGTCACGCACCGTCACCGTGGTTCCGTCATCTGCCGTACCGGTCAGTGGCGTGCCCTCTGCGGCAATGGTGATATTGGTTGGCGTTGCAGGAAGCAGCGTATCCACCGTCACGCTGAGATCGCCGGAGCTGGCGGAGGTATTCCCCGCCGCGTCACTTGCGGCAACCGAGAAGGTATGCGGCCCTTCCGCAAGCGCGGGGTCGGCTGTCCAGGACCATGTCCCGTTCGGCTGAACCACCACGACCACCGGAGACGGCGTGCCATCTACAGAAACGGTTACGCTCGAACCCGGCTCGCCAATCCCGGTGAGGGTTGGGGTACCGTCGCGGGTGTAAAGCACGCTGTTGGTCAGTTGGCTGTCAGAGACGGCGTCAATTTGCGGCACGGTCGGTGCCTGCGTATCGACCGTCACGCTAAAGACCGGGCTGACCGGGCTCAGGTTACCCGCGTCGTCCACCGCGGCGACGGTGATATTCAGCGGGCCATCGGTTTGTGTCGGCAGGGTGTATGACCACTCGCCATTGGCGATTTCAACGCGATCCACTTCCACGCCGTTGTTGTAGATAATCACCGTTTCGCCGGTCGTGCCGCCTCCGCCAATGACAGGTGTGTTATCGTTGGTTGAGCCTCCATTCTGAGCGCCGCCAATGGAACCGATGAGCGGGGTATCCGGGGCGAGGGTGTCGACCGTTATCGTGATACCGGTTGATGGCAGAGATTCATTGCCGGCTTCATCGGTGGCGGTCGCCGTGTATTGGTGCGTCCCTTCGCCAATGTTGCTCTCAGGACGCCAGCTCCAGTTACCGCTACCGTCCACCGTGACGCTGCCCACGGCCTGCGGCTCGCCTGTACCCACCTGGTCATAGATGGTAATGACGTCATTCGGCGTACCGGTGCCGCTCAGTACCGGGCGCGGATCGTTGGTGGTTCCGCCGTTGTCCACTGGCCCGGTGATCTGGCTTACGCTGTCTGTCACCGTCGGGATCCCCGGCTGGCCCGGCGCGTCGGTATCAATGGTAATGGTCACTGGCGTGGACGGTGCGCTTTCGTTCCCGGCGCTGTCCTGATTAGTCACCGTCAGGGAGAGATCGTAGGTGCCGTCAGGGAGCGGATCTTCCGGTGTCCAGCTCCAGTTACCGTCGCCATCGATCTCGGCTTCACCTATTTTGGTTGCGCCATCGTAAATGCTTACGGTATCTCCCGGCGTGCCCGAGCCGCTCAGGGTTGGTGTGGTATCGCGGGTGGTCTCCCCAGGATTCAGAGCCGTCCCCGGTGTGGCGCCGTCCGGGTTCACGGTGATCTCAGGAATATCCGGCGTTGCAGGCGCGGTCGTGTCGATCGCCAGCTCAAACGGTGGCGAGATGGTGGTATTACCCGCCTCATCCGTCGCGTGGACCGTCAGCGAATGCGGGCCGTCCGTCAGCGGCGTGATTGGCGTAAAGCTCCAGCCGCCGCTGCCGTCAAGCACGGCCGTGCCGAGCAGGGTGGTCCCGTCATAGATAGTGATGGTGGTGCCTTCCGGTGCGGTTCCCTGCAGCTGCGGCAGCGTGTCATCGGTAGTATCCCCGCTGTTAAGCGGAACCTGCACAGTGCCGATGTTATCGGAGACGGTGTCAAGGGTGGCCGCCGGTGGCGGAGTGGTATCGACGGTAAAGGTAAAGCCGGGTGATGATGCGCTGGTGTTGCCGGCCGCATCGCTCGCGACGACGGTGAACGTATGCTGCCCGTTCCCTAATGCGGTAGTGGGCGTGAAGGTCCATGCGCCACCGTTGTTCACAATGGCAGTACCAATATCCTGTCCGTCCAGGCGGATCGTCACGGTGGAGCCCGGCTCGCCGGTACCGTTCAGCGTCGGGAGCGTGTCGTTGGTGATTTGGTTGTTGTCGAGCGGCCCCGTGCGGCCCGGTACGTCATCAATGACCTGCGTAATGGCTGGAGCGCCCGGCGCGGCGGTATCCACCGTGATGCTCCAGGTGTTCGATGTCCCGCTGAGGTTATTGTTGGCGTCAACCGCCGTCGCCGTCAGCACGTGCCCGCCGTCGGGAAGATCCGTTTCCAGCGTAATGGACCACTGGCCGTCAGGCCCAACCACCGCAGTGCCGATTTCAGTGGTGCCGCTGTAGAGGGTGATCGTTGTGCCGGGCTCGCCCGTTCCGTTGATGGTCGGGGTTTTGTCGTTGGTGAGACCGTTCTGGCTGACAGGACCGGTGACGTCGAGCGCATCATCCTCCACGCCTGTGATGACCGGGGTTTGTGCCGCGGTGATGTCCGGCGCGTCAAACGGCGCGGTCGGGCCGGTGTTTCCGGCGGTATCGGTGGCATCTGCGGTCAGGGCTTCGCCGTTGGCTTTCGGCGGGATCAGATCAACGCTGAAATTACCCTGATCGTCGGCGACCGCTTCCCCGACCTTAACGCCATTTTCACGAATGGTGACGGTGCTGCCCGGCTCGGCTGTACCGGTTACCGTGGTGCCGTCGGCAGAGATCACCACGTTTTCCGGTGCCAGCGGTGGCGTGCTGTCTGGCGCGTCGGCAAAGCCGGACGGACTGGTGTTGCCGCTGCCGTCGGTGGCCGTCACTTCAAGGGCTTCGCCGTTGGTCTGGGCTGGCGAAATCGGGATGGTAAAGGTGCCGTCCGGACCGGCGGTGGCCTGGCCGATAATCGTACCGTCCGGCGCTTTAATAATAATCGTGCTGTTTGGCTCGGCGGTTCCGCTGACGCTTGCCCCGTCTTCCGCCACCACCAGGTTACCCGGTGCGGCAGGCGCGGTGATGTCCGCTGCGTTAACCAGCGCCGGGGAACTCTGGTTGCCTGCGGCATCGGAGGCGACCACGGAGATGATCTCGCCGTTCACTTGTGCAGGGTTCAGGTCGGCGACGTAGTTGCCGTTGCTGTCGGCAGTGGCGGTCCCGATTTGCACCCCGGCGTTGTTGGTGATGACAATTTTGCTGCCCGGCTCGGCAGTACCGGTGATTTGCGTGCCTGTCGAATTGAGCGTCGCCTCCGGCATGTCTGGCGGCGTAAGATCGACGGTAAAGTTGATCGGCTGAGACAGGCCGCTCTGGTTGCCTGCCGCATCGGTTTCGCGCAGGGTAATCGAATGTGCACCCTCTGCCAGCGGCGTTGTCGGCGTGATGCTCCAGGTACCGTTCGGCAGAACCGTTGTGCTGCCAATCGCAACGCCGTTATCGTAAACCGTAATCGTGCTGCCTGGTTCTCCTCGGCCCGTCAGGCGGGGCTGCGACTCGTCGGTAAACTGCCCGGCGGTAATCGTGCCTTTCAGCCCTCCGGTGTCATCGTTAACGATAAATCCTGTCGGCACCGGCGGGGTGGTGACATCCACCGTTACGGTAAAGGCCGGCGAGGCCGGACCGGTGTTACCGGCGATGTCGGTGGCGCGTACGGTAAGCTGGTGGCTGCCTTCGCTCAGGTTAACCGACGGCGTAAAGCTCCAGCTTCCGTTGCTGCCTACAACCGCTGTGCCAATGGCAATGCCGTTATCATAGATGGTGACCGTAGAGCCCGCTTCCGCCGTGCCGGTGAGCTGCGGGCGCGGATCGTTAGTGGTGCTTCCGCTTCCGAGCACGCCGGTATTGGGCGCAACGTCGTCGGTCATGCCGGTGATGGCCGGGGCGCCTGGTGCGACCGTATCCACCACGAGGGTCACCGCCGTGGACGCCGGGCTGGTATTGCCTGCCGCATCGGTCGCGGTGGTGGTAATGGCGTGGTTTCCTTCAGACAGGTTGGTCGACGGGGTAAAGCTCCATTTCCCGGTAGCATCGGCCGTGGCGGTGCCGATCGGCTTGCCGTTGTCATAGAAGGTAATAACGGTGCCAGCTTCACTGATGCCACTGAACGTCGGGCGTGCATCGTCCGTGCGTTGTCCGTTGCTCAGCGGGCCCGCCTCGGTGCCCACGTTATCATTGACGGTGACAATCTCGGGGGCAGCCGGCGCGGTTGAATCCGGTGCCGTGACGTGAACGCCCGGGCTGGTATTGCCGGACGGATCGGTGGCGGTGGCGGTGATCTGCTCCCCGTTGGTGAGCGGCGTGCCGAGATCGATAGTAAATTTCCCGTCGCTGCCAGCCTTGCCCGTTCCGATGGTGTTGCCATCGGCATCTTTCAGTGTCACGGTGCTGCCCGGCTCAGCCGTACCGGACACGGTTTTGCCGTCAGGCGAAACCTCCAGATTGGCAGGTGCATCCGGCGCGGTGAGATCCGGTGCTGTGACCTGACCACCCTGGCTGGTATTGCCGGACGGGTCGGTGGCCGTGGCGGTGATCTGCTCCCCGTTGGTGAGCGGCGTACCGAGATCGATAGTAAATTTGCCGTCGCTGCCGACCTTGCCCGTTCCAATGGTGTTGCCATCGGCATCTTTAAGGGTAATCGTGCTGCCCGGTTCAGCCGTACCTGTTACGGTTTTGCCGTCAGGTGAGACCTGAAGATTAGTGGGAGCATTCGGAGGCGTAGTATCAGGTTCGGAAGGATTTCCCGGATTACCGGGATTCGGGTTGTTGTTATCGTCATCTCCGCCACCTCCACCGCCGGTTCCCGCCGCAATAGCAATCCCACCTGCGGCGGCCAGGCCACCCAGCACCCAGGGCCACGCAGCGGCGCCACCAGCATCACTCCCTGACGCCGCCAGTAATGCATCAGTGGAGGCGATGGATTCATAGGTCGCGGCACCGGTTGGATCTTCAATCCACCACAGCGCTCCGTCACTCTCTTCAAGCACCAGCTGGCTTACGCCCTGCGCATCAGTAACGTAGAAATTCTTGAGGGTAATCACTTCGCCCGAATTGAGGGTAATCACCAGATCGTTTCCGCTGCGGGAGTAATCTGCGATGTTGGCTCGATCCACGTTAAGCTTAACGATTGAGGAGTGATCGAGTGTTATCTGTGTCCCTTCCGTGGTCGTTTCCACGCCAGTTAATTTAGATATAACAGATATTTGGCTCATACAGTTATTACTCCAGCAGAGTGATTGGTTACGGCGTGTCAAACAAAGCCATCGTTTCTGAAGGGATGAACGCGCTCCCGGCGAAAATACTGTTTAATAAACAGGATTTACCGTTACTTTGTTTAGCGCGACCGATGCCCGCCAGGATTAAAAGTGGCAACCTCAGGGCAAAGCTAATTATTTACACAGGAAATAGTTGTTTATTTATATGTTTGCGATTTATAAGCCTTATTATTTGTGCAGGTATTAAATTATTTCGTTATAAAAATGATATAGCTATAAATGTCTGAATACGCAAATTAAGTGTTCGTAAACCCAATGCGGCTATTGCAGGGGAGATTAATTGATAGCGTGAATATATTTCGTTAGCTATGAGGGCGCGTGGATAAAGGGTTTCGGCGTAAAAGGTGCAACCCTTAAAACGGTGCTGGTGGGGCGATATTAATAATTATAATATGCGATAAATATCTAATTTTGGTTAGGTTTAATTGCTGCTTAATTGTAGTTTAAGTTAGGGTAAAATATCTGGTGTATGATATATTTAAAACTCTCTCATTTATAAAATATATTTTTACGGGCGGGTTAATTTCTGCTACTCAAAAAAATTACGTATTTTCTTCTCATGTTTAATAAATAAAAGGCCGCAAGCGTGGCCTTTCAGAGGCTATCGGTATTAGCCTAAAGAAATTATGCCGATTTCCACGAGGGCAGCTAATGTCAAAAGAATAAAGAGGATAACAACTATTGGTCTGTACATTTTTAAGGTTCCATCCTTGTGTGAAGTCCTGCCCATCGTGTCCGTTGTCATTTTCCATGGTAATGACGTGCTGTCGTTGATGCTCATCAAAGGGATGCAGTAGATTGAGGAAAATCTGCATTCAGGGTTGGAACCATTTAACGCAGTGTCGGCTGCGTGGCGGGGAGCTGTCGCCACTGGCGGATGTGCTCGATCAGGGCTCTGAGCTTGGGGGCCATATTGTGGCGCTGGGGAAAATAGAGATAAAAACCAGGAAAAGATGGAAGAAACGCATCCAGTAAGGAAACCAGCTGTCCTGATTCAATGTACGGTGTGAAGGTGTCCTCCGTGGCAAAGGTTATACCACCGCCGGCCAGCGCGAGGCTGAGCATAAGACGCAGATCGTTAGTGGTGATTTGTGGTTCAATTGCCACATCGAAAGGGACGCCTGCTTCCTCAAACTCCCAGCGATAGGGGGCAACGTCCGGGGAAGGGCGCCAGCCGATACACCGATGAGCGACCAGTTCACGGGGGTGCGTCGGTGCGCAGTGTGTCGCCAGATAGGAAGGTGAAGCCACCACCCGTTCACGCTGCTGGCCCGTAAGGGGAATAGCGATCATGTCTTTTTCGATAACTTCGCCCAGCCTCACCCCGGCGTCATAGCCCGCTGCCACGATATCGAATTCCTCATCTGACACGAAAACATCAAGCGATACCGCAGGATGCGCGGCCGTAAACGAGGCGAGCAGTGGGCCCGAAAGAAACGCTTCCGCAATTGAGGTGACAGCGATCCTGAGCTGTCCGCGCGGTATGCTGTCCGAGATAACATCGTCAAAGGCCGCCTCAATGTTGGCGATGGGCCCCAGCAACGATTTATGCAACCGTTCACCCGCTTCGGTGAGCCTTACCGAGCGCGTGGTGCGCATCACCAGCAGGGTCTGAAACCCATCTTCGAGACGTCTTATTCCCTGGCTGACAGCGGAACGGGTTATGCCCAGGCGCCCGGCGGCAGCGCTGAAGCTGCGTTCTTCGGCGACCGCCAGAAAAAGCGGTAACAAATTAAGATCGATTTTCATTGTTTAACATTGCTAACCAGTGAGTCCAGTAAAGGCAGGATACAAGAAACAATGGTCTGTATCTATGATTGCAGTGAACTCAACTGAAGGAGTAAAACATGAACAAAGTCATCTTAATTACCGGCGCCTCCAGCGGTATCGGAGAAGGTATCGCCAGAGAGCTCGGCAAGGCTGGCGCAAAAGTGTTCCTGGGTGCACGCAGGCTGGATCGCATCCACGCTCTGGCTGATGAAATCCGCAGCGCAGGAGGGGAGGCAGAGGCTCAGGTATTAGACGTTACCAGCCGCCAGTCGATGGCCGCCTTCGTTCAGGCAGCACGGGATAAGTGGGGCCGCATTGACGTACTTATTAACAACGCGGGCATTATGCCTCTCTCTCCGCTTTCGGCTGGCAAGCAGGATGAATGGGAGCGCACCATTGACGTAAATATCAAGGGCGTACTGTGGGGTATTGGTGCTGTTTTGCCGATTATGGAAGCCCAGGGCTCGGGGCAGATCGTCAATATAGGCTCGATTGGTGCCTTGGCCGTCGTGCCCACGGCCGCCGTCTATTGCGCGACCAAATTTGCGGTACGGGCCATTTCCGATGGTTTACGCCAGGAAAGTTCGAACATCCGTGTGACCTGCGTCAACCCTGGGGTAGTGGAAAGCGAACTGGCCTCGACCATTACGCACGAAGAAACCATGGCGGTGATGGATGCGTACCGGGCTATTGCTCTCAAACCGGCTGATATCGCTCGCGCCGTGCGCCACATCATCGAGGCGCCTGAGAGTGTCGATACCACCGAAATCACCATCAGACCTACGGCCTCTGCAAACTAACGTAGCGGGTCAGGCACCAGCCTGACCCGCTTCACCCTCTTACCACGGCTGTTCGGTCGGCATAATAAACAGCTCTGCCACGTCCACATGTTCCGGTGCCTGCAATACGTAAAGAATCGAGTCGGCGATATCATCGGCTTTCAGGAACGTCATCTTCTCTTTCAGCTGTTCCATCTGTGCACGATAATTTTCGTCACTGATATGCTCGAATAATTCACTTTCAACGGCACCCGGCTGAAGCGAGGTGACGCGAATGTTGAACTGAGGGGCCAGCTCCATACGCAAAATATCCGAGAAGGCGGCAACCGCGTGCTTCGTCGCGCAGTATACGCCCAGTCCGGGAAACGTTTTACGCCCGGCGATCGACGAGGTATTGATGATATGACCCGAGCGCTGTGACTGCATAATCGGCAATACGGCCGCGACCGTGTTAAACAGGCCCTTTACGTTTACATCTACCATTCGATGCCACTCGTCAACCCGGAGGCTGGCGATATCCGAAATCGGCATCAGCCCGGCGTTATTAAAGGCGATATCAATATGGCCATAGCGTTTGTGCAGTGCCTCCACCCCTTTATTAACTGAGGCCGGGTCAGTGACATCCATAGCCAGCGCCATGGCTTCCCCGCCAGCAGCCTCAATTTCAGACACCAGCGCCTGAAGACGATCCAGACGGCGGGCGGCGAGACCCACCCTGACGCCCTGTTCCGCTAACTTTTTGGCCGTGGAGGCACCAATTCCGCTTGAAGCACCGGTGATGAGCGCGACTTTACCGTTGAGTTCCATAGTTGATCCTCTTGAGAGTTGATTTCAACGCTTCAGAAAGAATGT
This sequence comes from Enterobacter sp. 301B, assembly GCF_003850715.1. Lineage (NCBI taxonomy): Bacteria > Pseudomonadati > Pseudomonadota > Gammaproteobacteria > Enterobacterales > Enterobacteriaceae > Enterobacter > Enterobacter sp. 301B. The sequence continues at coordinate 21,212 of NZ_PQTC01000019.1, read as the reverse complement.
CTGAAGTACGGGTCAATAATGGATCTTTCTGGCAATCGCTTCGCGCGGGCTTTTGCTCAAACTGTCGGGCTTTTGCTGCGAACGGCATCGCTGCGATAGTGGGAGGGCGTCACGCCGTTATGCCTGAGGAATACGGCAGCAAAGTGGCTGGGGCTGGTGTATCCGACGTTCAGTGCAATATTGATAATGGAATCATTGCTTTCCGATAGCATGCGACGCGCCTCCTCCATGCGTAGCCGGATAAAGTAGTGAGAAGGGGAAAGTCCGGTTGACTGTTTAAAGGCGCGGCTAAAATGGTATTCGCTAAGATCGGTCAGTTCAGCCAGGCGTGCCAGGTCAAATGGCTGGGCTAACCCTTCACGCATTGCCGTGAAGACCCGGTGCAGCTTAAATGCCTGCAAGCCCCCGCGGTGTCGTTTCGCATGTGTGCCATAGGTGCGAATCAGATGTACTGCCAGCGCCTGCGCAATGCCCTGAACAAACGGGCCGCTGGGTGGATTTTGCAGATACAGCTCCTGACGTATCTGCTCCAGCAGGGCGGATAGCGTGTCGTCGCGCGCGCCGGAGACTTCCCGCAGTTCATACTCCTGCATCATAGCCACTCCCATATAAACATGCATAACGACGAAAGGCGTATCTGGCCCGGCGTGCCAGCGCATTTCAGTAGGAGAAGCCGCCGTTGTGAGAAAGAAATCGCCTGCGGTAACGCGGTTTGCTAACCACGGCTCACCGGGGGAACGCTCCTCAACGACGGCATTACCTGAGAGGATCCAGACGATAAAAGGCTCCGGCACTGCCGGAATAATGACGTTTTCCTGCACGTGTCTGCGCGCCAGAATTTGCACGAATACATCCCGGGAAGATTGCGCCCGATGTTCTCTGATCAGCTTGCCGGGAAGGTATTCTTCAAAGGTCTCTGCGGAAGTACGCTGCGTCATATTTATCGTTGCCTTTAGCTATGCCAGTTGCACCAGGTTCACCGCCGGAAGAGGCCCTCCGGGGAATTGTTGTAGCGTACCGCCAACCTCCAGGCTGCCTAAATCAATACTTGCGAAGCCCAGTTGCCCGGCTAAGGCTGTTATTTCCGCCTTTGCGTCAGGATGGTCTCCGGAGATAAAGACGACACGACGGCCACCCGCCTGCGCCGGATCCTGAGCCAGCACCCCTGCAAGGAGAGTATTGAAGGCTTTAACGACGCGTGCACCCGGAGCCCACTGTGTCACCACCTGGCTTGAGTTTTTTCCGCCCAGTTCAGCCAGCGTGAAGCCTGGCAGTATGACCGGGTTGGTCGCGTCGATCAGGATACGCCCCTCCCAGTTGATGCCGCGTAACGCGGCCTCGGTTTTGTCCCAGTTTGTGCTGACAAAAACGAGGTCGGCCTGGGCGGCCTGTTCTACGGTGCCAGCGCGAGCCCCGTGGCCCAGTTTCTCAACCACCGCAGTCAGGCTTTCCGGCCCGCGGCTGTTACTCAGAATAGCGTTCATGCCCGCTTTAACCAGTTGTTCTGCAAAGGCTTGCCCGATAGCGCCAGCGCCGATGATACCTACAGTAGTCGTTTTCATATTGTATTTCCTTTATTGAAGAGTAGTGAACATGCACTGAGAGTAGTAATCTTTGACCTATCTGAATAGCCTATATAATTAGATGGGATCCATCTGCTGGAGCGATACATGCTGGACGGTATATCTGTTGATCAACTCCGCACCTTTATTGCTGCCGTTGATGAAGGGAGTTTTTCCGCCGCCGGTCGCAGGCTGCGGCGCGCGCAGTCGGTTGTCAGCGCGACGCTGGCAAACCTTGAGGCACAGGTCGGGTTTCCATTATTCGATCGTACCGGGCGTTATCCGACGCTGACGGAGGCGGGCGTCGCCATGCTGGAAGCGGCGCGTCTTGCCACTGCCGGGATGGACGCCTTTAAGGCTAAGGCGCGCACCTTAGCCGAAGGTCTTGAGCCTGAACTGGCGGTGTCCGTCGACGTGATGTTTCCCGTAGCGCAGCTCACCGCTGCGGTGCAGGCGTTTCAGCAGGCATTTCCTGACACCCCGCTGCGTTTGTATGTGGAAGCGTTGGGGGCGGTGTTCCAGCCTTTACTGGACGGTCATTGCCGGGTGGCGATAACCGGATCGCTGCCGCATCTTCCGGCGGGATGCATCTCAGAATTCCTTCTCAGCGTGCCTGCGGTGGCCGTTGTCTCCCCTGAGCATCCGCTGGCGAACGCGTCCGGTCCGATCCTTCGTTCACTTTTACAGGAACACGTCCAGCTGGTGCTGACCGATCGCTCCTCTCTCACCGTGGGCCGAAGCTTTGGCGTCATGTCGTCAAAGACATGGCATTTAGCGGATATGGGCGCGAAGCACGCCTTCCTGCGTGCCGGACTGGGGTGGGGTTATATGCCGCTGCCAATGGTCGAGGAAGATCTCGCAGCGGGAAAACTGGTTACGCTGAACGTGCCGATGCAGCCCGACGTCGGGCCCGGTTTTTCCATGCAGGCGGTGCACCTGGAGGAACATCCGCCCGGCCCGGCCGGACGCTGGTTCGTTAACAGGCTGAAAATGCAGGCTGGCATGCCTCTCAACGAACGCAGCGGATCCGGCAAGTGAGCTCAACGGATAATTCAGGTTTTGTTGCTGTTGCATGTCTCCAGTATCGCACCGGCCCGACGGGCCGTGGCAGGCAGGATGTCGGCATCGGCTACGTAGCCATCGGGATCGAGACAGCGATTGTGTTCTCTCGCCTGTTGCAGGATCGCTTCATCCCAGTAGAGGCGCTTACGCTGATCGCCGCGGGTCGTCAGAATAAACTCCGTTTTGCCGTCAACCGCGCGGTAGCGACGCCAGCTGTTTGCCGGAACAGAGATCACTGAACGTTCCGGAGCGATAACGCTCACTTCTTCGCCCGCCTCGTTCCAGGTGACCTCCAGCTGGCCTTTAAAGACCATAATGACCTGAATATCCGGGCAGAGATGGCGGCCCACAACGTGATCCTCGGCGAGACGCAGCCATTCGACGGAAAAACCGTGCGGGCTCACGATAGCGGGAGCGGAATCCCGATCCTGCGAAATGCCGAAACCGATAACCGGCGCAATTTCGCCGCCGTGTCCTGGCAGCACCGAATCCAGCAGTCCCTGGGCTGACCAGCAGCGGTCATCGCCGGTTACCGCACGTTGGCGCATCTCCTCAACGCTGTAGTCACGCAGCCCGGCAATATATTCCTCTGACAGCGGCGTCAGCAGCGCGGCGGGGTCAGGCCGCGGGTCGCCGGTTTCCTGTGTGATGAGCATGTTGTCTTTACTCAAATACATTCCGTATTCGCTGGCTGCCGCCAGCACGGAAGGATGCCAGATGATGCCGCCCGTGTTGTCCCCGCCGAGCACCGTAAACACCATACCGCTGGTCTCTTCTTTACTGACGTTGGTGAAACCGCGGAAGATCCAGGTCGGTATTGAAAGGATAGTGGGTGCGCTAAATTCAGCTTCATGCTCGCCGTTGGCACCCCAGCGAAAACGCCATGTTCCTTCATGGATCAGGAACACCTCGGCGGTGAAATGCAGATGCAGATTATTCGTCACCCCTTTCGGCATAGCCGCCGCGCCAATGTTAAAGCCGTGCGGCTCGGGAATATTGACGACCTGCTCGCTGGACTGGGTTACACCCGGGCCGATGAAGGAATAGTTTTGTTTGAGATGCGAGCCGGGTAGCTTGCAATCAATAAAAGCAAGATTACAGGAAACCATGTCCTCGGGGGCGATTAACCGTGTTCGAGCCTGACTCTGGGTAAGATGGATGGTTTTCATTATTTCTCCTTTTAATAACCGGATGCACCGGTGGTAGGGATAGCGTTGCCGCGGGCGAGGGCAATGGCTTCACGCGAGGCGCGACCCAGTTGCATGACGTCGTTTGCAGGGGTAACAAACTGAAAACCCTGATCAATGCGCGCTGCGGCGGCCGCGCCGGAAGTGCAGAAAATTCCGGCAATCTTCTGCTGCTGGCGGCAGCAGTGAATCACCCGCTCAATAGCAGCAAGCATTTCGGGATGTTGGGATTCGGCGCTGGCGCTGCCGGTCAGCGTCAGTGAGAGATCGTTGGGGCCAATAAACACACCGTCCAGCCCTTCGGTATCAAGGATGGCGTCAAGATCAGCCAGCCCTTCGCGGGTTTCGATCATCGCCAGCGTCAGGATCTCGTTGTTAGCGTGCTGTGGATAATCACTGCCGCCGTAGAGTAGACCCCTGGCCGGACCAAAGGAGCGAACACCCAGCGGTGGATAGCGACAGGCAGCGACAAAACGGCGAGCCTGTTCCGCGCTGGAGATCATCGGGCAGATTACGCCGTACGCGCCGGCGTCTAATACGCGCATGATTTGCGCCGGATCGTTATCTGCCACCCGCACCAGCGGCACGGCAGGCGTGGCCGATAGCGCCTGTAGCATTGACAGCGCGCTGGCAAAATCAATCATGCCGTGCTGCAAATCGACGGTGACGGCGTCGTAACCCTGATGGCCCATAATTTCCGCGCTATAACCGGACGGGATCGCCAGCCAGCCGTTTATGATGGGAGTATTTTCCAGAAATGCGGTCTTTAAACTGTTTTTGCGCACTGTATGCACTCCGTTATCCACTGACGCAGCAGCGGCGCGATCTCATCCGGGGTTTCCAGCGGAATAAAATGCCCGCCAGCCTCCACCGTATGTCTGGTCACGTTCGCATTGCCTGCGGCCAGTAGCTGATGATGATGGGGCGTGCAGATAACGTCCTGCGCGCCGTTTAGAAGTAATGTGGGGCAGGAGAGGGCGTTAAACGCAGTCCGGTTGTCCTGCCGGTGAATGGCCATTTCCGTTTGCCCGGCAAAGGTCTCAATGCCGCACTCTTGCGCCATTCGGCAAATAGTCTCTTGCAGGATCCGATCGGACAGACGTGACGGGGCGACATAGCTCTGCCACAGCGAGGAGACCAGCCAGTCGGCCAGGCCCCGCGCCTGTGCGGTGCGTACCGCTTCCCGGCGTGAAGCGAGGGTGTCTGGCGCAACGGGCAACGGATTAACGGAAATCAGCGTCAGCCCGTTCACTCTTTCTGGCGCGTCGGCGGCCATTTGCAGCGCGACTATGGCACCGAGAGAAAACCCTGCCAGCAGAAAGCGCGGCGGCAGAACCTCTAATAACCGCCGTGACGCCTGCGGCGCGGACTCCGCACCCGTCAGCGTAATACACGACACCGCTGCGACATTCAGCCGTTCAATAACGGGCTGCCAGAGCCGGGCGTTACAAAGCGTGCCACCAAGCAGCACCAGTGGCAGATCGGTATTGTCCAGAAGCGGATATTCCATTGCATCCCTCACGTAGCCGTCCAGCCGCCGTCAACCATCAGGGCACTGCCGGTGATCAGCCCGGCGGCGTCTGAGGCGAGAAACACTACCGGGCCCATAATGTCCTCCAGCCTGCCTAACCGGCGCAGCTTGATGTTGTCCAGCACGTAGTGGCGGAACGCCGGATCGGCAAGCGCCGGGCGCGTCAGGTCGGTTTCAATGAAGGTCGGGCACAGCGTATTAACGCGGATCCCCGCATCGCCCAGCTCCAGCGCCATCGTTCGGGTTAACCCTTCAAGCGCGAATTTGGAGGCACAGTACACGCTACGCTCGGGGCCACCAACGTGTCCCATTTGCGATGAGATGTGAATAATCGACCCTCCCTTACCGCCCGCCCGCATTCTGCGCGCCACGCGCTGGCTGACAAAAAAGGTGGCGCGCAGGTTAAGCGCCATCACCGCATCGAAATTGTCCTCGTTCACCTCAAGAAACGGCTGGTGGCGGGCCAGCCCGGCACTGTTCACCAGAATGTCGGGCGTGGGCAATGTCGCCAGCACACGCTCAACCTCCTGAGCGTCGGTAATATCCAGCTCCAGCGGGTGAAATGCGAGCCTGTGTTCCGCTGCCACACCTGCGGCATGCGCCAGCGCCTCGCGGCCCCGGGCGGCGATCCATACCTCTGCGCCCGCCTGTGCGAGGGCGACGGCGGCAGCGAAGCCAATCCCTCTTGACCCGCCGGTTACCAGCGCGCGTTTGCCGTGCAGGGTGAAAGAGGGCGTTTGCAAAAGCGTCATGGCTTACACCTTTTCCCTGACCGGGGCCGGTGTGGCGTAGGGAACCTCCGTCTGGCCATAACGGCGCACGCGAATATTGGCCTGCTCGGCATGTCCGGCGAAACCCTCCAGCAACGACAGACGCGAACAATAGCTGCCGATTTCGGCGGTGGCTTCGTCGCTGAGGACTTTCTGGAAGGTGCAGGTTTTCATGAACTTGCCCACCCACAGGCCGCCGGTATAGCGTGCGGCTTTTTGCGTCGGCAGGGTGTGGTTGGTTCCGATCACCTTATCGCCATAGGCCACGTTAGTACGCGGCCCAAGGAACAGCGCGCCGTAATTGGTCAGGTTAGCCAGGAACCAGTCGTCCCGGTCGGTCATCACCTGAACATGTTCGGAAGCGATACGATCTGCCTCCAGCAGCATCTCTTCGTAGCTGTCACAGACGATGATTTCCCCGTAGTCCTGCCAGGACTGGCGGGCAATGTCGGCGGTAGGGAGCTTTTCCAGCAGCCGTTCCACTTCGCTGAGCGTCTCTTTGGCAAGCTGGAGCGAGTTCGTCAGCAGGATGGCAGGGGTGGTGACGCCGTGTTCGGCCTGGCCCAGCAGATCCGTGGCGCACATTTCCGCGTCAACGGTGTCATCGGCAATCACCAGCGTTTCCGTCGGACCGGCAAACAGATCGATACCTACCCGGCCGAACAGCTGGCGTTTGGCCTCCGCGACGAAGGCGTTACCGGGGCCGACCAGCATGTCGACCGGTGCCAGCGAGTCCGTGCCCAGCGCCATGGCGCCTATCGCCTGAATGCCGCCAAGGGCATAGATTTCCGTTGCGCCAGCCATTTTTTGCGCCGCGACAATCGCCGGGGCGGGCTGACCGTTAAACGGCGGGGCACAGCTGATAATTCTTGAGCACCCCGCCACGCTGGCGGTGATAATCGACATGTGCGCGGAGGCGAGCAGGGGATATTTTCCGCCAGGCACGTAACATCCCACGGCGTTAATCGGAATATTTTTATGCCCGAGAATAACGCCGGGACGCGTTTCAATTTCCAGATCACGCAGGCATTCTTTCTGCGCGCGGGCAAAATTCGCCACCTGCTGTTGGGCGAATTCAATATCCTGAATATCCTGGCGGCTTAACTGTTTTATGCAGCGGTCGATCTCCGCGGGGGTCAGACGATAATCCTGACGGTCATAACGATCGAATTTAATGGATAATTCGCGAATGGCTTTATTTCCACGCTTTTCAATATCCGCAAGTATTTGCTCAACCGTTTCTCTTATTTGCTGGTTGGCTTGCTGGCGCTCTTCGGTAGATTTACCGGTTTTTAATTTCCAGGACACACGCTTCTCCTTACCTTTTTAGATGTCAGTTGTCCTCCCGGCAGTCCGGGAAAGGGTGTTTACTTCAGAGTGGGTTATTGATCCGGCGCGGCGGCGTACGCACCGTTTTTTAATAATTGGGCTGAGGTTTGCGTTTTACGGGCATATACCCATCGAGCGGACAGCGGCGTGGCAATAGCGGCCACAACGGAAAGGGCGGCAATCAATATATAACCGGACGACAGGTTAATATGTTGCATCATTACGCCCATCATTACCGGCCCGACAAACATCCCGCAGGAATAAATGGTCTGGAATAGTCCCATTCGCGTGGATTGTTCATCAGACGAGGTATTCACTACGCTGAGCGACATGAATGCGGCAAAGGCCATACCGAACGAAAAACCTGCCAGCGCCTGCCACAGGTAAATGACGTACATATTGCTGGTAAAGGGAATGCCGAAGGTGGAGATCACCTGTAAAACGATGCCGAGCACGGCGGTTTTTACCAGCCCAAGGCGCTGATAAAACACCGAGCTGCACAGGGCGATGGCCAGCCCGTAAAACAGAAGGTGGATGTTTCCGAGTACCGCGAGGATCCCCGCCCGGGCGCCGAGCTGTTCGGCGTAGACCGGCGTCAGCGTGTCCCGGGTGGCGAAGGGCACCAGAATGACGACGGTCGCCAGGATGCCAATCAGCCAGACGGAACGGTCGGCCAGCTGCTGGCGCGCGCCGGTGATGCAGGCTTTAAGCGTGGGGGCCTGCACCGGGTCGTGCACGTCCTGAATGCGGGTCGTCAGGATCAACGCCACCAGGGCGGAGATGCAGGAGACAAAAAAGGCGATGTTATTGGCAAAATAGTGAATCAGCACCGCGCCAATACAGTTGCCGAGAAACACGCCGATGGGCCCTGCCAGCGCCAGCAGCGCGACGGCGGCAGGGGCTTCGTTGCGACCGAAGTAACGCATGAACAGGATGTTGTACAGCACCCATGTCGCCGCCGTGACGCCGTCTGCCGCTTTCGCCAGATACAGCGTAATGGCATTGGGTTCAAGCCAGGCAATTGGCCAGGCGATAATTGGCAGCAGCAGGCCAATCTGGATGAAGATCCTGCGGCTTTTAACCACGTCGGAAATAATGCCTAACGGGAAGCGTATCAGAAGGGTTGCCAGCCCGGATGCGCCCATGATGATGCCCATGATCTGTGGCTCAATGCCCTGGTTGATCATCATGGGGGCCAGGAATGCATCAATGCTATGGATGCAGATAAAGAACAGGATGCTGATGATGAAAAAGAGCCGGGCTTCCCGACGGCGTAACAGTGCTTGAAACATGGTTTTGAACCTCTTAAGAATTAATGGGTTATAACCAGTCAGGGACGACGTTTACCGGTTCAATCCTTTGGGCGACTCCTGTTCTCTCCGGTACCATTGACGGTATGAAAACTCTTTGCATACGTATTCAAGATTTGAAGTTACGAAAAGGTTTCATGTTTGTAAAGTGATCTCGATCTTGTTGTGAGAATTTTAATTTTTTGTGTTGCATACGCATGCAAAGGTGGTGTAAGTATAAAAAACACCCACTTGCTGAGGCGTTTGAAGCACGCGCAAATGGGCAGGACGTTGATAAGGAATCAGGGGTAATGAAACGTAAGACTTTTGCAGCAGTCACATCCCAACAGGTCGCTCAGCTGGCGGGGGTATCGCAATCTGCGGTGTCGCGAACGTTCACGCCGGGGGCCAGCATTTCACCGGCAACGCGTGAAAAAGTGCTGAAGGCGGCGCGCGAGTTGGGCTATCGCCCGAATGCGATAGCCCGTTCGCTCAACACGGCGCGTTCGCGCATTATCGGTGTCGTCATTTCTTACTTTGATAACCCCTTTTACTCGCAGGTGCTGGAGGCGCTGGCACAAAAGCTGGATACGCTGAACTATCACCTGCTGCTGTTCGTTGGCGACCGGGACGGTAACGTTGACCGTATTTTTGACCAGATTATGCAGTACCGGGTGGATGGCATTGTGCTGGCCTCGGTGACGCTGTCGCTGGAGTTGTCCGAGGAATGTCTTGCCGCCGGGATCCCGGTAGTGCTGTTTAACCGCAGCGAAGAGAGTGGCATGGCCTCCAGCGTCAACAGTAATAACGAAGCGGCCGCGCGGCAGATTGCCGAGTTTCTGCTGGCGGGGGAGCACAAGCGTTTTGCCTACGTGGGCGGCGTGGCGGATTCCCCGGTCAATATCGCCCGCCAGCGCGGGTTCATCTCCACGCTGGAAGAACATGGCATCACCGATGTGCGGGTGGTGCACGGGAATTACGACGCTCAGCAAACCACCCGGGCGGCTTATACCCTGTTTTCGGCGTCGCCAGCGCCGGATGCGGTCTTTGTCGCCAACGATCATATGGCCGTCACGGTAATGGATGTGGCGCGCTATGAGTTTGGTTTGCGCATTCCGGAGGAGGTCTCCATTGTCGGGTATGACGACATCGGCCCTTCCGGCTGGCCCTCTTATGCGTTGACCTCGGCGTCGCAGCCGGTCGGCGCGATGGTAGATGCCACGGTGGAACTGTTAATGAAGCAAATTGACAGCGGAACCATAGAGCCTGAACAGATTACGGTGCCCGGTACGCTGGTGATACGCCACTCGGCGCGTCGCCCACGCAGCGGCGTTATCGAAACCAATGGTTTAACGCTATTCCAGTCTAAGGAGCGCACATGACCAGATTGCGGGGCTTCAGCCCTCAATTCGACTCTATCCAGCAGTTCATTTTGACGCTGACGCACGTGGTGTGGGAGCAGAAAGATATCGGCCAGCTGGCGGATTTTTACGCCACGCCGGTGGTTTTCACTACCCCCGAAAAACAGCTGCATGAGCTTTCCCAGTTTATGCGCCTGACGCTTGAGGCGATGCACAGCTTCCCGCAGCGAGCGGTGCTGACGGAGGATATTCTGTGCAGCCTGAACCCGGGGGACGAGTACTATGCGGCTCAGCGTACCGTAGCCCGCATTCAGCATCAGGGGGAGGGATTTTTTGGCCCGCCGACCGGGAAAAATGTCTGGGTCCGCACCTGGGCCGATCGCATCTGTGTTGATGGGGCCGTACGCCAGGAGTGGCTGCTTCAGGATCGTGCTGCGATTGTGGCGCAACTGGGGCTGGATATCCGCGAATTTGCCTTTAACCTGGCGACCATGCGCCAGCAGCTTGGCGTGGAGGCGGTCTCTGCCGAGACGCTGGATGCCCGCTGGGCGGGCGGGCCCGAGGGCGACGACGTAGAAGGGGCGCTGGCAGGCGTCGTTGAGCGCTACTTAACCATGTGGGCGGGCGGTAACAGTGGCGTGGTGCCCGGTCTCTATCACCCGGCGGCGACGCTTTACGCGCCGGGTCATTGCCTCTGCACCGGTGAGCAGGAAATTGGGGCACAGCTTTCTGGCTACCGCGCTTCATTTGCCGACAGCGAAACGCAGCTCCATCATCTGATTGTGCGTAAAGATCCTAACGAGCCGAATCGGCTTTCCCTGCGCTGGTCGTTATTAACCTGGCATGACGGTTACGGCAAATTTGGTGCGCCAACCCGTAAACCCATATCAATTACCGGTATCAGCCAGCTTGAATTACGTGATGGTTTAATTTTCCGTGAATATCTGGGGATCGATGAATTAGCGATCTGGTCGCAAATTGTAAATTAACAGGGGCGGCAGCCCCCTTATTCTGGCTGCCGAAAATAATCGAGTTTAATTCACCCTCACTTACGGGTGCGGGTTCTTATTGTCTGAAAACAGAGCAGGAGTTTATATGTCTTCCACCGAAGCAACAAATAAAGCACCAGCCGTACCCGAAAAAAGCAGCGTGAAATCGCTGAAAGAGGAACCTGTATTACAGGTGGAACGTCGTGATTTTGTCGATCTGGTACCGGAAAAAAAGACCGCGCGTGCAATCATTACGCGGCTTTGATGACTGCTATACCGATATTGTCGATTATATAGTTCGCTGCACCCATAAAATATGGGACGAGCGCGATGTCGGCTTAATTTATTCTCACTATACCCATAACTGCGTGCTGTATAACGCGCTGGGGACACTCTATAACCGTGAGCAGGTGGTACAGGATACGCTGCAACGCTTAATTGCCTTCCCGGAGCGGCGCGGCATGGCAACCCAGGTTATCTGGAACGGAAATGATGTTGACGGTTTTTATACCTCTCACCTGGTGACGGGAAGCGGGCGGCATACCCAGCACAGCCATTTAGGCAAGCCGACCAACCGCACCTTCGTTACCCGTACCGTGGCAGATTGCATGATCCACGAGAATAAAATTTACCGGGAGTGGGTGGTCAGCGACAACATGTCGTTAATGAAACAGCTTGGCCTGAATACCGATCAAATCGCATTTAATATGGCAAAGGAGCAGTTTGATAAAGGCTTCCGCGTGATGGACATCGGCGAAAATGGCCGCATGCTGGGACAATATCCGCCGGAGATGGAGTGCGATGTATCCATTGCACACACCGATACGGAAGAGCAGTGTCTGCGCTGGCTGCATGAGATCTACAATCGTCGGATGTTCGGCAAAATCAAAGAGGTTTACGCCCCTAACGTGCAGTGGCATGGCCCGCTGATGAAAGAGCTGTACGGCACCGCGGCGGTAACCCATCAGACGCTGGCGCTGGTGGGGATGATCCCTGACGGCGCGTGGCTGCCGCAGCATATCTGTTCCAACCCGTGCGATGAAGGCGGCGTCAAAGTGGCGGTTCGCTGGATCATCGAAGGGCATCACCTGGGTTACGGCGAACTGGGCAAGCCGACCGGAGAACGACTGTTTGTGATGGGCATGTCGCACTACCACATCGTCAACGGCAAAATTGTTGATGAATGGGTCGTGTATGACCACCTGGCGCTGCTGGCGCAAATCAAACTCGGCCAGATGGAGGACGCGTAAATGTTAAATCAGGTGAGCTGGATTAAGGCCCCGCAGGGGCAGGATGCGCAGGCCGATCGTTCCCTAACGGAGAAGGTCAGCGCCATTATCGAGCGCGTGAAAACCGAAGGCGATACGGCGCTAAGAGCCTTTTCGCAGCAGTTTGATAACGCCGTGCCGACGCAGTTTGAGGTGAGCGAGCAGGAGATCGCCGAAGCACTGCAGGGGATGGATGCCCAGACGCGCCGCGACAGCGAGTTTGCTATTAATCAGGTGCGTCGTTTTGCGCAGGCGCAGCTGGCGACCATGCAGCCGCTGGAAGTTGAGACGCTGCCTGGCGTGCATCTCGGTCACCGGATCATCCCGGTGCAGACGGTGGGCTGCTACGTGCCGGGTGGGCGTTACCCGATCCTCTCTGCGCCGGTGATGTCGATTGTCCCTGCGACGGTGGCGGGCTGCGAACAGATCATCGCCTGTCTGCCGCCGGGAGCGCATCCGACGATGATCGCGGTTTGCCATCTGGCGGGCGCGCACCGCATTTTCAGGGTAGGTGGCGCGCAGGCCATTGCGGCCATGGCCTGGGGAACGGAGAGCATTCCATCGGTGGACAAAATCGTTGGGCCAGGCAACGCCTTCGTTAACGAAGCGAAACGCCAGGTGTTTGGTCGAGTCGGCATTGATGCCCTCGCCGGGCCGAGCGAGATTTTCACTATCGCTGACGACAGCGCCGATCCGCGCATTCTGGCCGCCGATATGCTGGCGCAGGCAGAGCACGATATTCATACCCGCGTCGGGCTGGCGACAACCAGCCGGGATATCGCTGAGCGTACCCTGGCGGAGGTTGAGCGTCAGCTTGCCAGCCTGCCAACGGCCGCCACGGCGGGGGAGGCGTGGCGCCGGCAGGGTGAGATTGCGCTTTGCGAAGATGAAGCGCAGCTGATTGCGTTTGCTGACCATATGGCGACGGAGCATTTGCAGGTGCATACCCGCGATCCGCACGCGACGGCGGCGAAGATCCGCAACTATGGCTCGCTGTTTATTGGTCAGAACGCCAGCGTGGTGTTCTCTGATAAATGCTGCGGCACCAACCACACGTTACCGACGATGGCTTCGGCACGCTATACCGGTGGTCTGTGGGTTGGGGCGTACGTCAAAATCTGTACCCATCAGTGGATTGACGAGCAGGGTATCCCGGCAATCGCAGAACCGGCGATCCGCCAGAGCCGTACCGAGGGGATGCAGGGGCACCGACGGGCGGCGGAAATTCGTCTGCGTCCGCAGGACATTGATGCCATTACTACCGGCATGCGGGACTAAAACGTATCCCGGGCAGCCTTCTGCCCGGTTTTCATCACGAGGGAGCCTGAGACTATGAAGCGCCTGATACCGCCAGACGACTGCCCGGAGGAAATTGCCCGCCGTCTCGACGTCATTCAGCAGCACCGGGCGCTCAACGCGATCCTCGGGGTTAACCCTGACGCCATGTCTCAGGCGGAACAGCATCAGCAGCAGCGTCGACGCGGGGAGCCGATCGGCCCCCTGCACGGCGTGCCGTTGATCGTCAAAGATAATATTGCCTGCGCACCGATGCCCATTACTCTTGGCTGCCGGGCGCTGGCCTCACTTAACGCGACGTCGGATGCGCTTGTTATACAGCGGTTGCGCAGGGCAGGAGCGATTATCCTCGCCAGAGCGAATATGTCCGAGTTTGCTTTTGACGTGCGCTCGCGAAGCTCGCTGGGGGGCGATGTGGCAAACCCGCTTCGCCCGTCACTCACCGCCGGAGGTTCCAGCGGAGGATGCGCCGCGGCGGTGGCGGCGGGGATGGCGGATGGCGCATTGGGTACCGATACCGGCGGCTCTATCCGCATTCCCTGTAGCTATACCGGGCTGGTGGGGCTACGGCCTGCTTTTCGCCGTTCACAGCTGGATGGCGTGGCGCCGCTCTCGCCCAGCAAAGATACCGTTGGGCCAATGGTACATAGCGTTGAAGATGCCGCCTTGCTGCATGCGGTGATCCATGGTTTGCCACCGGTTGCGCTTCCTGTGCGTTCGCTGAAAGGCGTTCGCTTTGGTGTGGTAACCGCGTTACAGGGAGAGGATGAGGTACAGCTGGAGGTCTGGCAGTCGGCGCTGCACACGTTGCGTCGTGCCGGAGCAACGCTGGTGGAGGTATCATTACCTTTGCTGGACGACGTAAGTCAGGCGACATGCCTGAGCCTGTATGAATTTCGCGTGGCGATTGACGACTGGCTTGGCAAACAGCCTGGCGCTCCCTCCGGACTGACAAGCATTGTGGACTCCGGCGCTTACCTGCCAGAGTTTGCGCCGTTTCTACGTCAGATGCTGGCGAGTAGCACGCTGAAAACTCCGCTCTGGCTGGCGGGGCGTCGCTTTCAGCGCCTGTTGCGGCAGAACCTTTGCCAGGTGGCGGAGGCGCAGCGCATCGACGGATTTGTGTATCCCACCGTACAACGGTTACCAGAAAGTATGGCGAAGATGCCGCCAGGCTGCGCGCCGGAACTGGCCGCCATCAGCGGCCTGCCAGCTATAACGTTGCCGTGCGGCGTAAGCCGTATCGGTCTGCCGGTGGGGATGGAGATGTTATCGGTGCAGGAGAATGAGACGGCGCTGATGGTGCTGGCGCTGGCGTGTGAGGGGGCGCTGGACGGGAAGGGACAGATATAAAAAGCCCGCAGAGCTTGCGCCGTGCGGGCTTTCAGCACTTCATCGGGTGATTCTGGTAATCACCGATGGAGGATTTTTGGACTGGTGGAGTCTGAATAAATTCATTAATAGGCTGTTTTTTGTTGATAATTTATAAATTCAACTTTCACGGGTATGCCAATGGCGATTTGTTGCAGTGTTTCCTGTGGTTAAGCAAACCTGTTTTTTGAATGGATCACATCAAGAAAAAGCTTTTTTGGATTTAACTGTTCACCCTTAACTTATATTTAGAAAGAAAAAGACCGGCTGTTGCCGGTCTGAGGTCGGTTAAGCCGTTACGGGTTTGTCTTCCTGTAGCTACTTCTAAGAAAGGGCAAGTCTGCGCACAGTCATCAGGAAATCGAATGGGGTTGAATCCCACAACTCAGGTGAGAAATCAAATCCATACCGGCTTTTGAATTGCTCATCCAGCCTGTCTTCGTAAAGCTTAAGAAAACAATCGACCTCTTCGGCTAACTCTTTTAACATCCAATCTGGGGCTGTTTTTTTATAGCGTTCAATAGTGCCCTCAATAGTATCCTCTCCCTCATTTATGAGGTCATGATCCTGATTGAAATAACCCTGAATCAGCTGATCAATATGATAGAAATTTTGCATAATCCATTTGTCCTATGGGGTCGGGAATGCTGTAAGGATATAGCGACAGAGCTGGTCATCCTTGTACTCGGAGTTTGGTTCAAAAGGCATTGAGTAGTTGCCTATTGCAGAACATCTTTTGCCGATGAACAAGAGGCGTGGCAAGCGGCATATGGGCACTGGATGCAAAAATGTAAAACTGGGGTTACTGAAGTTAGCGCTGGCCAAAGTTTTGCCGAGTGGACGTAATGTGGACATGGGCAAAAAAAGGGGTTACGTTTTCACGTAACCCCTTGTTTTATTTGGTGGGCTGGCGTCCCTGTAATTAGCCATTCATTCCATTGATTTTTAATGTTATTTATACTTTGAATTTTATGTGTGGTTCTAAAAAGGAACCATAAATCGTAATGGTATGGGTTATCACGATTAGCGGATTGGAGAATTGTATCAAAAGGAAACAAATTCTTCAGTTCAACTCCCTGCTAGTAGCTGAACTGCGCAAGCACGATCTGCTTTTCACCGATTAGTGAATGCGGTAGTTTTTCAGCGAAACTGAATTCTATCCGTAGGGCAGTACCAGCATAGGTGGGGAATGGATTTTGAACAACTGGTCACCAGAGCACACAAAAGACATCAAGAGTTGGTTTAAGATTGATACATATCGCAAATTTGAAGACCTCTCATTGCTCCAGTTTTACCATGAGATATGGGCTCGTAACTTGTTCTTTAAGGAGTATCGGGAAGAGTTTGAGAGCAGAACTCTTATGGGTTACTTCTCAAAAATTTTCAGTGGCAATCCTTTTTTAATTGAAGAAGGGCAACTGGGATACATGACTCCTGCCAATAAACTTTTTCAGCCTCCCCATTTTTTTCTAACAACTCTTGATCGCCTTGCTGAAACGAGCATCATTGCTATGCAACGCGGAGGTTTTGTTTGGGATGGTGATGACAATTATTCAATAAACAGAGATCTTCGGGAGGAATCACTTTCAGATATTATGCCAGATCAGTTTTCACGAACAGTCATGTTCGAGATTGATTTGGCAAGTGGCACAGACGAAGAGATTGCAGAGTCGCTTAAAGCTGCATTACCGCAGTGGCGTAAAATCAAAGGTATCGAACCAGATCCTTTAGAATCAGTTCGCTTTGGGTATGGAACTATCAAGAAACTCATCAGTTATCGTGTGATACCTATGCTGGATATCCTGGTGTGGGCAGCCGTTAAAAAAATCCGTGTCTCTGACGACAGGTTATCCAGACTGCTATATACAGACGATGACGAAGAAAGCGAAATGAGGCAGTCTAGCCAAATCAAAGATACCGACAGGCCTTTGGCTCTTAAATCCTGCACAACTGACTTTATCCGACAATTCCATTACTTCATGAACAAAAATAGCCATTTGAAGCAAATGAAAGTCTCTGATGTAATGAAACTATCTGATTAGAATTACATGTATAACTATTTGTTTTAATTGTTAAATTTAACTAAAGGCATCATTGTGAATGGTGCTTTTTTTTGCGATTTTTACTTTAAACCGGGCATTTTGACACTTGCTATAAAACGGGGGAATTTCAGCTACTCTCAAGTTCCCCTTTTCTGTACGGCACCAACTTCGAGAAAACCATCCTGCATAGCTACGAAGAACCTCCGCTTCAGGAGCTTCGCTCTTTTCTTTTCCCAACTGTTCGTATAGTGACTTCACCGCAACGACAAGGGATAACGAAATGAAAAATCAAGCAACCCGCCTAATACGATTACCAGAAGTTCTCGAACGAACTGGCTACGGAAAAGCCTGGATATATCGTCTGATCAACGATGGTAAGTTTCCTGCTCCTGTCAAAATTGGAAGTCGTGCAGTAGCTTTCGTTGAAAGTGAGATTGATACCTGGATTCAGTCTGTTATCGAAACAAGTCGAAATAATGTTGCTTAATTGAACTTAGGAGTGATTTTATGAATATCGAAGAATTTGTAAGCGAAGAAAACCATATGTGCAATTTATGCGGAGATCTTTTTTACAAGATCTTTGACCAAGAAGTGATTTATGACTTACCTAATAACGAGTTTAATAAAGAAATCATTTACTGGCTCAGTCAGTACCTTGTAGGAAATCTGAGAGAACCTTTAGACTCGATCTCTGAGCTTAATGCTTGCAAACAGATATATGTTTACGAGACCTGGTTATCTCTAATTAAATGTCCTGATGAATTGAAACTCCTAGCGAAGCGGATAATTTTATATCTAATGGATTAAGAGCTTTTTATGAAAATGTAAAGTTTGGCTGCATAATTCATCTTAAAACTTTACAGAATAACTTACATTATTTTGGTTGCCGTTCATTAGCAAGGCAGTGAGATAGTTTTCGAAGTATTAGGTGTACATAATATTAACTAGATCTACCAGATGATAATTTGACAAGAATAATCGTCTATCTCACTGTTTTAATTTAAATAAATATCTTAATCGATCCAAATAAATTTGTAAATCTACGAAATGCTTATTATTAATATATTGGAATTATACTTTTTGTAAAGTTTAGGAGGAAAATATGTGCAGTATTTGTGTGGATTCTTTTATGTTCGAAAATGGTGAGAGATATTGTCATGTTGTAAATAAAGATACTGGTGAGCCATTGTATTATCCAAACTTGTATATAACAACACAAGTCAGGAATCGGTCAGAGTCTATATCAACAATGAAGGTTATCGCTGGGAGCATTTCATTGTTATATCGATTCTTTATGAGAAAAAATATCAATATTGATGAAAGAATTCAGAAAAGGATATTTCTGGCTCCTCATGAAATTGAAGATTTGATCGAATTCACTTCATTCAATTTTCGAGATGGCGAGAATGATAATTTTAGAAGTTCAAATGTCAAAAAACCAACTAAGTACTTTCGGATAACAACCATAGCTAACTATCTGGAATGGCTGTGCAAAATACATCTTTCTCATACAGGACAGAAGGATACTCTCAAATATATTTTAGATTTCATAAACAACATAAAACGAAAGAAACCGAGAAATAATGATAAATATAATATGGATATAGAAAAAAGTTTAAATAATGAACAATTGGATTCTTTGTTTAGCATTCTTGCACCGGGTAGCAAATTAAATCCTTTTTCAGAAAAAGTGCAAAAAAGAAACAATCTAATATTCCTGCTATTACACTGCTTTGGCCTGAGAGCAGGTGAACTTTTGAATCTGCGAATTGGTGATATAGATTTTGCAGAATCGACAATTGCAATAAGAAGAAGAGCAAATGATAAAACAGATCCGCGAGTGTATCAGCCTTTAGTTAAAACTTGTGAGAGGAAATTAATTGCTGATAAAAAGCTCATGTTTGAAATTTCAGATTATATTCTGAATGATCGAAGAAACATAAAAAATTCTAACAAACATGATTTCCTGTTTATTACTTATAAGGAAGGAAAAACTCAAGGGCAACCTATTTCATTTTCTTCATATCACAAAGTGGTGAGTGTTGTTCGTCAATCCTCCTCACTTCTAGGGGGATTGACAGGTCACAAACTCAGACATACATGGAATTATGAGTTTTCGAAAGCAATAGACAAGAATCAGGACATATCCGATGAAAAAGAGCAACAAATCCGTTCTTATATCATGGGATGGCGACCGGGTTCAGAAACTTCAATGATTTATAATCGCAGGCATATTTATGAGCTATCGAAAAAAACTGCACTTGAACAACAAGAGCAACTATTCAAAGGAGAATTTGATGAATAATTTAATTAAAAATAAATCTGATAAAATGTCTTTGCATGAACATAAAATCGTCAGTTCGATTGAAAATAACGGAATCAATCTTACAAACTTAATATATGCTATGAACGAAAATTTGGTTTGTGGTTTTGTATATACAGTACAATATTATTTTAATAGCAACAGCTATTTGTATGTGAAAAATATTGTTAGAAATATGGAGAGTCTTATCCGTAAACTATCTCCTACTCATATTGATGATAAGGTTCTAATTGAATATCAAAATAAGAAATTATCAAAAGCCTCAGCATCATTTCGCGTTTTACGACCATTTTTGATTAAATGGTTTGAGTTAGGATATCCGGGAATAGATGAAAGTGCGGTAGAACTGTTAAAGCATTTGGACCTAAAAATAAAAAAATCTGGTCAGTCTGTGCTTCAAGATGATCCAACAGAGGGACCATTAAATAAAGAAGAACATACTTCTTTGATTAAGGCTATGAATCATGCATATAGAAAAGGTGAACTGTCACTGCCACATTATGCAATATCACTATTGATCAGTCTTACAGGTAGAAGACCTCAGCAGTTAGTTATGTTGAAATATAAAGACCTTCTTCAAAAGAACTTAGATAATGGCAAAGTAGAATATGTAATTTCAGTGCCACGAGTAAAACAACGGGGTAAAGAACTACGATATCGAGAACTTGCAATAATATCAGAGGTTGCATCAATTGTTCAATTGCAAGCTAATCAATCAGTGAAACTTGTTGAGCAAGCTCTTGGAAAAACTCTTGATGATTATTCTAAACGAGAAGTTCCTATTTTCTTAAATGAGGAAAAACTCTCAGATTTATCCATAACAGGTTCAATTCTTCTGGAATATAATAAATTATATGCGAAGCCTACAATTGCTAATGTAGCATTGAAAAGTATTGTTAATAATGGGAATGTAATATCCAACCGTACCGGTTCGATACTAAATATTACTCCTCGTAGGCTTCGTTATACAATAGCAACTATGCTGGCTAAGAATGGGCATAATGTTAATACTATAGCTGAATTATTGGATCATTCATCTACTTCAAGTGCGGGGATTTATATTAAAAATCATGCTGACAGTGTTGAAAGGATTGATTCCGCTGTTTCAGAACAATTGTCATTTGTCGCTGATATTTTTATGAACGGAATCAAATCGAAAAAGAGTAGTCATTTCAAATTTTTTTCTTCAAGTAGATGCCAGAGTCAGAATTCAGGATTTCCTTGCAATCAATGTATGTTTTTTATTCCGATTGATCGCAGTGAGGTGAATCAACTATGAATAATATTATTTTGTTCAAATCAAAAAAACATATTCTTGTAGAAGAAAATTATAATGAGTTCATAAAATTTTGTCGCTATCAACTGTCCGGACTAACCCAAACTCAGGATTGGGAACAATATGTCTGGAAAGGGTATGTTACCTTTAGAAAGATAGGGGTTGGACATAAAACATTTAACTCCAAAGATGTAATGCATGAAGATTTTCTCGATTTTGCAAAAGCATATATCAGATATCAACACTCATTGAAACCCTTGAAAAATTATGGGGCCACAATGATGGCTTTGAGATGTCTCGAACAGGCTCTTTTGCAAGTACTGAACAGTGGTCTCATTTATAATGTTACAGCCGTTGTTTTTGATGAGGCAATGCAAATCGGAAGTAAATATTTTGAAGGTAATGTTCTCGCTCAATGTGGGATACAGCGGCTTTGTTGAATAAATCAGATTTCGGGTAAGTCTCCCCCGTAGCGGGTTGTGTTTTCAGGCAATACGCACGCTTTCAGGCATACCTGCTTTCGTCATTTTGTTCAGCGCTCGTACCAGGGCCATAG